>DATNQJ010000378.1:0-8294 GCA_036704085.1 Stenomitos sp. | reverse complement strand
GAGCCGGGGATGATGGCGTTGAAGGTCTTGGCGAAGTCCCCTTGCAGCATGTAGGTGTACCGGTCGAGACCGTCCGGCCAGGTGGGCAGGCTGTAGTCCGGTTTGAGGTTCCGGTTGACGAGCTCCTTGGCGATGAGCGCGGTCGCCGCGTCGACCTTGGCGGGGTCGATGGCGGTGATGGCCACCGAATGGCTCGCCATGTCCTCGGAGAGCTTCCAGGCGACCATGGTGCCCGCCACCGAGAGGGTCGCAGGGTGGCCCGTCCGGTAGAAGCCCGCGAGGGCCACGGACGCCGAGGCGGTCTTGGCCATCAGGAAGCCCGCCCGCTGGGGCGAGGCGATCGAGAAGGTGCCGTCGGCCGCGGTGGTGACGGTGGGGCCATCCGCCAGGGGAGTGAGCTTGGCGTCGGCCAGGTAGACCTTGACCCCGGGCAGGGCCTGCTCGGAGAAGGACTGGAGCTGGCCGGCCACCTCGGTGGTGCTCAGGAAGGCCTGGGGGCCCTGAAGCTTGCCCGAAACCGGGAAGGTCACGCCGGGCTCGGTCAGGGGTTCGGGGGGCTGTTCGGCGGGGGGAGAGGGCGAGCTTTCCGGGCAGCCGGCGAGCATGCCGGCCGCCAGGAGCAGAGGCAAGGAGTGTCGACGCATGATGGCACCTCGGAATCTGCGGATCCTGTGCTGCCATCCTAGTCATTCGCCTGCTTGTTGGCTTGGGCGCACTGGCTAAAGCCGGTTGGTGATCGCGCTAGGGCTCCGCGCCCTCCTCGGGGGCGGGAACCTGGGCATTGTCCGGCATGGCCCCGAGCGTGACGCCGAGGGTCTTGCGCTGGCCCTCTCGGCTGACGAGCAGGTTCACCTTCTCGCCGACCCGCTTGTTGGAGAGGTAGTGGATGAGGTCCGCCGGCTTCTCGACCTTGCGACCATCGGCCTCGAGGATCACGTCGCCGTCGCGGAGGCCCGCCCGGGCCGCCGGACCGTCCGAGACCACCTGGCGCACCAGGATCCCCGGCTCGAGCTTGGTGAAGAGTTGCTCGGCGCGCTCGGGGGTCAGCTCGGCGATGCTCACGCCGATCCATGCCCGCTCGACCTTGCCCTTGCTGCGCAGCTGATCGACGATGGCGCGGGCCGTGTCGGAGGGGATGGCGAAGCCGATCCCCTGCGCCTGGGCGGCGATCGCCGTGTTGATGCCGATCACCTGGCCGGCCATGTTCACCAAGGGACCGCCCGAGTTGCCGGGGTTGATGGCGGCGTCGGTCTGGAGGAAGGAGACCCGCTCGTTGATCGAGACGTCCCGGTTGAGGGCGCTCACGATGCCCGCCGTGACGGTCTTGGAGAGGCCGAGCGGACTGCCGATGGCGACCACCCACTCGCCCACCCGCACGTTGTGGCTCTCGCCCAAAGGCAGGGTCGGAAGGTTCTGGCCGTCGATCTTGACGACGGCGACGTCGGTGCCCGGATCCCGCCCCAGGACCTTGCCGGGGAACTTGCGGCCGTCGTCGAGGGTGACGGTCAGCTGGCTGGCGCCTTTGACGACGTGGTTGTTGGTGACGATGATGCCCGACGGGTCGATCACGAAGCCCGAGCCCACGCCCTTCTGGACGTATTCCTGGGCGGGCGCCTCGCCGCCGAAGAACTGCTGGAAGGGATCCAGCATGGCCGGCCGGCGTTCGCGGGTGACGGTGTCGATGTTGACCACCGCGGGGGCCGCGTGCTGGACCAGGTCCGCGATCAGGGTGGTGCCCATGGGGTTGCCGGCCCCGGCCGGAACGGCCTGGCGCGCGTCGGGAGCGGCCGCGGGCGGAGCGGCGGGGGCGGGCGGTTGCGCGCACATGTAGGCCATGCCGCCTCCGGCGGCCAGGCCGATGGACAAGACGACGAGATAGCCCAGGAGTTGGCGACGCACGCTTTCGATCCTTCCACGCATGACAGCAGCGCTAGAACCTTAACATAAGGCCGCCACCCCGTGAAGGGCGTGGGTTTTGCGTGAAGCGGACGGTAGGCAGCAAGGGCTGCCGGGTATACTGGAAGCGAGAGCCCGCGCGGCGGGTTGACTTGCCGTATGCGGGGACAAGGGGCAGGGATTGAGTTCTCAGGCCGAGATGGGAATTCGGGCGTTCAAGGAGGGCCGCATCGCCGAGGCGATCGTCTTCCTCGAGTACGCTACCAAGTTCAATCCGGACAACCATCAAGTCTGGCTGATGCTGGCCCGTGCCTACCAGAAGGACGGCCAGTCGATGAAGGCCGCCGAGGCCTACAAGCTCGTCCTCGATCGCTCCCAGGACACGCGCTTGATGGGGTTTGCCCGGGAGGGCCTGGGCTCCATCGGCGATCACCGGGCGTTGGCGGCCGTACAGGTGGCCCCCACCAAGGTGACCTGCCCCGAGTGCGGGGTGGCCATCCCCGAAACCCGGCTCGATCGGCCCTGGTGCAACTGCGGCTGGAACAACCGCTCGCACGTGGTCCTCACCAACCGGGTCTTCCTCAGCGACATCCAGGCCTACTGCCGGCGCCGCTCGGTGCGGATCAGCATCCTCTTCCGCGGGGACGTGATCGTCCTGGCCGCGAGCGAGGTCCAGATCCAGGGCATGGGGACCCGCACCTACCCGGTCAATCCGCGCCTCCTCTTCAACTCCCAGCACGGCATGCTCTGCATCGAGATGGCCGACCTGGACAAGGTCATGCCCAAGGTGAGCGACGACGCCCTCTTCCGGGAGCGCAACGCCGGCGACGACCTGACCATGGGAAAGCTCTACAGCTTCAGCCAGTTCCTCGCGCGGCTGTCGGAGTTCAGGGGCTACGACGTCAGCACCAAGCCGCCTGACACCAGCTTGGCGGGCGTCCTGGCCTCCTACAACGCCCTCGACCAGGAGCTCATCAACGACGCCCTGGAGCTGCGAGAGGAGGGGGAGACCCTCGGCCAGACGATCCTGAGGCTCGGCATCTCGAACTTCGAGGCCATGGTCTCGGCGGTGGTGGGCGACTTCCGGATCGCGAAGCCCGGGGCGAGGCCCTTTCACGAGCGCCTGGGGACCCTCATGCTCTCCAAGGGGCTCGTGAGCCCGGTGCAGTTGCAAGAGGCCCTCGCCCAGCAGCCCCGGATCAAGAAGCCGGTGGGCGAGATCCTCGTGAACCACCTGAAGGCCTGCTCGGCCACCGACCTGCAGGCGGCGGTGAAGAGCCAGCGTCCCCTGAACGTCATGCTGCCCGAGGCGGACATGCTCGGCGAGCTGTTGGTCGCCCGCAAGAAGGTCACCCGCACCGACATGCTCCAGGCCCTCGCTGACGAGCAGACCAAACGCCGCGTGCCCCTGGGCGAGGTGCTCATCAACATGGGACTCATCACCCACCAGGACCTGCAGGGGGTGCTGGGGTGGCAATCCCAGAAGAAACGCCTGATCCAGACGGGCGTGGCGCGCCTGGGCGAGATCCTCATGAATCAGAACGTCCTCACGGCCGAACAACTCGGCGAGGCCCTGAAGATCCAGGTCCTCGACACCCGCCCGCTCGGCCAGATCCTGGTGGCCCAGGGATTCTGCACGCCCGAGCAGGTCCTCGGTGCGCTCGAGGCCCAGATCGTCCGGCGCAACCAGATGGCGGCGGGGGTGCTGGACCCCGAGGTGGAGCTGCCGCGTCGCGGCGCGCCGACCACGTCCTTGAAGGCCCCGACCGCCAAGCTCGCGGCGACCAAGAAACCCATCAAGGGGCAGACTGGGGTGCCGAAGGCGGCGATCGCCGCCGTGGCGGCCGTGCTCGTGCTCGCCCTGGTGGGGCTTGGCCTCAAGCTGGCCGTCGGTTCCAAGTCGGAGGCGCCCCCGCCCGTCACCAAGGTCCAGAAGGCCTCGCTCAAGGTGCCGCCCCACCGCTAGCCCCAAAAGAAGGACCCCCCGGATCCGTTCGGATCAGGGGGGCGGAAGCTAGCTCAACGGCCGTGGGCCGTGGGACGCTTACTTCTTCTTGCCAGCGGCGGCCTTGGCCTTCTTGCCCTCGACGCGCTCCTTGAGGGTCTTGCCAGCCGTCCAGACGGGCGACTTCTTGGCGGGGATCTTCAGGACCGCGCCGGTGCGGGGGTTGCGGCCCTCACGGGCGGCGCGCTGACGGACCTGGAAGGTACCGAAGCCAACGAGGGTGATCTTGTCGCCCTTGGCGAGAGCGGCGCTGATGGCCTCGATGGTCGCGTTCAGGCACTCGCCGGCTTCCTTCTGAGAAACCTTGGCCTTCTGGCTGATCTGCTTGATGAGTTCTTCTTTGTTCATCCCACGAATTCCCTTCTGCCGAAAACGGCGTGAAACTTGGCTCCGGCGACGGGCAGATCCCGGCAAAGCCGCATGGCGAGCCAGCTTCCCTTACATACCCGCGATTATAGGGGCAAGCTTGGGAAAGCGCAAGCCCTTTTCTTCAAAAAAAGTGAGATTTTTTGCGGCTTTGAAGTACACAATCGGGGGTTAATCCCCTCTAACGTCGCTATGCCGGCTTGATCGATTCGGAAGATCGGGATGATTGTGATGTGTTCAGGTTTCGGGCGCGGGTCAGGCAGGCTAGATGCGGGTTGCCGCCGCGAAGGACTCGAGCTTTCGAAGGGCCGAGCCATTATCGAGCGTCTCGGAGGCCAGACGGACGCCTTCCGAGAGGTCGCTCGCCACCCCGCCGATCCAGAGGGCCGCGGCCGCGTTCCAGACCACCGCCTCGCGGCGGGCATCCCGGATCTCCCCGGAGAGGACGCCGCGGATGATCTCCGCGTTGGTGACGGCATCGCCCCCCACCAGGGCCGCAATGGGAGCCGGCGTGAGGCCGTACTGGGTCGGATCCGCCTGGTAGCGCCGCAGGGTGCCGTCGGGCAGGACCTCGGCAACCTGCGAGGGGCCGGCCAGGGAGAGCTCGTCGAGGCCGCCGTGACCGTGGACGACCAGGGCGCGGCGGATGCCGAGGGCCTGGAGGGCGCCCGCCATCAGATCCACCAGCTCGGGCTTGTAGACGCCGAGCACCTGGCGATGCGGCTTGAGGGGGTTGCAGAGGGGGCCCAGGAGGTTGAAGACGGTCGGAAAGCCCAGCTCGCGGCGGACCGGGCCCACGTGCCGCATGGCCGGATGGTAGCGCGGCGCGAAGAGGAAGGTGACGTCGTGGGCCTCCAGGAGCTGGGCGGCCTGCTCGGGCGAAAGCTCGATCTGGACGCCCAGGGCCTCCAGCACGTCGGCGCTGCCGCACTGGCTCGAGGCCGAGCGGTTGCCATGCTTGGCGACCTTGAGGCCGTGGCTCGCCGCGACGAAGGCCACGGTGGTCGAGATGTTGAAGGTGCCGGAGCGATCGCCCCCCGTGCCGCAGGTATCCAGGAGATCCGACCACTCGCCGGGCAGGGGCACGGCATGGTCACGCATGCCCTCGGCCATGCCCGCGATCTCCTCGGCCGACTCCCCTTTCATGCGCAGGGCCGTGAGGAAGCTCGCCACCTGCACGGGCGTCGTCTGGCCGGAGAAGATGTCCGAGACGACGGTCCGGGCCTGGGCGCGCTCCATGGTGCGGCCGAGCAGGAGCTGATGGGTGGCGGTGGTGATCGGAGTGCTTTCCAAGTGGGACCCTTCGATGTCTAAAGGGCCGGGTCTCCCCGGCCCTCGACTCTCATTGTATCAGCCGCAGGCGCTAGGCGTTACTGCGATTGCTGGGGGTGAGCACGGTCCTCAGTTGCTTCTCGGCCTTCTTGAGGCGGCGGCACACCTCCATCTGGGAGATGCCGAGGCGGCGCGAGAGCTCCGCCTGGGTCAGGTCATGGAAGTAGCGCATCTCGAGGAGCTCGCGCTGGGCCTGGGGCAGACGGGCCATGGCCTCGCTGAGGACCAGCTTCTCGTCCAGCTCATCCCGGCTGTCGGCGCTGAAGCGCGGATCCGAGAGGCTCTCGAGCAGGGAGCGCTGTTCGTCGTCCTCGCCGTCGTTGCCTTCCTGATCGAGCCAAAGCACCGTGACGCGGCGGTCGTAGAGCTTGACCTCGTCAACCTGCTCAGGGGTGACGGACAGGGCGCTCGACAGCTCCTGGTTGGTCGGCTCGCGTCCGAACTCCTGCGTGAGCTTGGCGGTGACCTGGCTGAGGCGGTAGCTCAGCTCCTGCAGGACGCGGGGCCCGCGCAGGAGGTTCTGGCGATCGCGCAGGTAGTGGCGAATATGACCCGTGATGAAGTGGACGGCGTAGGTCTTGAACTCGGTGTTGTGGCCGGTCTCGTAGCGCTCGATCGCCTCCAAGAGGCCAATCGAGCCGACCTGAATCAGATCCTCGACGGGATCCGTGCTGCGGCGAGCCAAGCCGCGGGCAATCTTCTTGACCAAGGGCAGGTAGTCTTCGACGATCTTGGCCTTTTGTTGAGGCGTAGCCCCCTTGAACGCCTTTTCCATCCGCGCATCCTCCGCTTCAACAGGACCGTTGCCAGCTTTTGGACCCCTCGTCGGGTCCAGGACGGACGTGCCAATTTACCCCTGCTTAACAGGTTAGCACACGAAAGTAGCAAGCGCCTAGTCCTGGGACCCATTTTGATACCAGAGGGCCTGTTCCTCCGTCTGGCAGCATTGTCGGGAGCGGTTGCGGAGATCTTGCCTTAAGTTTGATTAACGGTTCCGGAACGCCCCTAGGCGCCGCGCAAGCGGGGATCCAGGAGGCCGTAGGCCAGATCGATCAAGAGGTTGACCGTGACGATGGCCGTCGCCGCGAACAGGACGGTGCCCATGATCATCGGGACGTCCAGTGAGGCGATGGCCTGCATGGCGTTCGAGCCGATGCCGGGCCAGGCGAAGATGCTCTCGGTGAGGACCGCGCCGGCCAAAAGGTGGGCGAAGTCCAGTCCGAAGAGGGTCACGACCGGCAGGGCGGCGTTGCGCAGGGCGTGCCGCGCGACCACCTGGGCCTCCTTGAGGCCCTTGGCCCGTGCGGTGCGGATGTAGTCGGTCTGCATGACGTCCGCGAGCGACGCCCGCAGGAGCCGCGCGTAGTAGGCGGCCCCGCCGATGCCGAGCGTCAGGGCGGGCAGGATGAGGTGCCAGAGGCTCCCGTAGCCGCCCAGGGGCAACAGGGGGGTCTTGTAGGCGAAGAGGTACAGGAGCACTAGTCCCAGCCAGAAGGTGGGCACGGAGACGCCGCCCACGGCGATGACGATGCCCACGCGATCGGCGGCCGAGCCGGGCTTGAGGCCGCCGATGATCCCGAAGGAGACGCCCAACAGCAGGTAGACGGCGAGCGCCCCCAGGGCCAAAAGCAGGGTGGCGGGCAGGCGCGAGAGGATGGTCGGCAAGACGGCGTCGCCCGTGACGAAGGAGCGGCCGAAGTCCCCGTGCAGGATGCCGCCCAGGTAGTGGCCGTACTGGACCCAGAGGGGATCGTTGAGGCCGAGCTGGGCACGGATCGACGCGACCGTCGCCGGGTCCGCCTGCGCGCCCGCCATGGTCTGGGCGGGGTCCGCGGGGACCAGGTACATGAGGGCGAAGGTCAGGGTCGCGACCCCGAGCCAGACGCCCACGGCCAACAGCAAGCGGCGGAACAGGGAGCCCATCAGCGCGTCACCTCGATGCGCTCGGCGTCGACCGGCCAGACGGGATGCAGCTCGAGGCCCTTCACGCCTGGCTGGGCGAGCGCGTAGCGCTTGGGATGGAACAGGGGGACCACCGGGGAGAGCTCGAGGATGAGCTGCTCGGTCTGGCGATACAGGCCGAAGCGGGAGGGCTCCGGCATGGTGCGGGCGGCCGTGTCGAGCAGGCGATCGACCTGGGCGTTGGAGAAGAAGGTGGTATCGAGCGAGTTGACCGGCCGGATGGCGCGGCTCGAGAAGATGGTGCCCAGGAAATTGGACGGATCGGGGAAGTCCTGGCTCCAGTTGCCTGTGAAGATGGGCACGTTGCCCTCGCGGCCCACCGCCGAGAGGAACACGGGGAAGGCCAGGGGGCGCAGGGTCGCCTGGATGCCGATCCGGGACAGGTCGTACTGGATCGACTGGGCGATCTTCAGGGACGTCTGCGCGTTGGAGCACCAGTAGGTGGTCGCAAAGCCGTGTGGGTACCTCGCCCGGGCCAGGAGCGCCTTGGCGCGGGCCGGATCGTAGGGAGCGCCCTGCACCTGGGGATTGGCGCCCGGCAGGGTCGGGGGCAAGAAGCCCCTGGCGGGTACGCCGCGCCCGTTGACGAGCCGCACCAGCCGCTTTTTGTCGATGGCCATGGCCACCGCCTGGCGCACGAGCGGGTTGTCGAACGGCTTGATCCGGTTGTTCATGCCCACGTAGTAGGTGGCATGGTCCGGCTTGGTGAGAAAGCGCGAGCGCCACTGCGGCT
>DATNQJ010000377.1:0-5383 GCA_036704085.1 Stenomitos sp. | reverse complement strand
GGTGGCGAGGCGGCTTTTCAGGTAACGGCTCGGCAACTCCTTGCCGAGGATTTGCTGCATCATGGCCGAGCACGCGACGAGCTTGTCCAGGTCGATGCCCGTCTCGATGCCCATCTCGTGCAACATGTAGACGAGATCGTCGGTGGCGAGGTTCCCCGAGGCCCCCGGCGCGTAGGGACAGCCCCCCAGGCCGCCCGCCGACGCATCGAAGGTCGTGACCCCCATCTCGAGGCCCGCGAGCACGTTCGCAAGCGCCGTGCCCCGGGTGTCGTGGAAGTGCAGGGCGAAAGGCTCAAGCCCGAACTCGGCGTCGAGCAGAGAGAGCATGCGCTTCACCTGCAGGGGATTGCCCATGCCCGTGGTGTCGCCCAGGCTGATCTGGTAGACGCCCATGGCGAGGAGCTCGCGGACGATGGAGACGACCTGTGCGGGATCGACCGGGCCCTCGTAGGGGCAGCCGAAGACCACCGAGAGGTAGGCCCGGACCTTGACGCCGTCCGCCACCGCGACCTCGGCGACCTCGCGCAGCACGGGCAGCGCCTCGGCGATGGTCTTGTTGATATTCTTCTTGCTGTGGGTCTCGCTCGCCGACATGAAGAGGGCGATCGCGTCCATGCGGGCCGTGCGCGCCCGTTCGTAGCCCTTGAGGTTGGGCACCAAGCACGAATACGTGACGCCCGGCTTGCGGTGGATGGCCGAGGCCACCTCCACCGCGTCGGCCAGCGGGGGAATCCAGGCCGGGTTGACGAAGCTCGTCACCTCGATCTGGGTCAGGCCGGTGTCGGAGAGCCGATCGATGAAGCGGACCTTGTCCGCCGTGTCGACGGGGGTCTTCTCGTTCTGGAGGCCGTCCCGGGGACCGACCTCCACCACCGTCACGCGCTGAGGCAACTCCCTTGTCGCCATGGATTCCCTTTCTACCTTGTCCTACTCGAGTTCGAGGACGACGTCTCCCTCGTTCACGAAGTCGCCGGCGTTCACCTTGACGGCCTTGACCTTACCAGAGGTCTCGGCCTGAAGGTACATCTGCATCTTCATGGATTCGAGGCAGGCGACGTCTTGACCCGCTTCGACCTGGTCGCCGACGTTGACGGTGACCTCGATGATGGTGCCGGCCATGGTGCTGGTGACGTTGGGCATGGGTTGCTGCGTTCCTTTCTGTGTGTCCTAAACCTTGGCGGGGGCGAGCTCGGAGGCGACGAAGTCGGTGGAGAAGTCGCCCGACCGGAACTTGGGATGCCCCAGCACGGAGAGAAGCATCGGGGTGTTGGTCTTGATGCCCGAGACCTCCAGGCGGCCGAGCGCGTCCTGGAGCTTGGCGATCGCCTCGCTGCGATCCGCCCCGTGCGCGATGAGCTTGGCGATCATCGGGTCGTAGTGGGGGCTGACCACCGTGCCGGCCTCGACCCAGGTGTCGATGCGCAGCCCGTCGGGCCAGCGCAGCTCAGCGAGGGTGCCGGGGCTCGGGAAGAAGGTGTTGGGGTCCTCCGCGTAGAGGCGCACCTCGATGGCATGGCCCTCGGGCGCAAGATCCGCCTGCTCCAGCGTGAGCGCCTCGCCTGCGGCGATCCGGATCTGCCACTGGACCAGGTCCACGCCCGTGGTGAGCTCGGTGACCGGGTGCTCCACCTGCAGGCGGGTGTTCATCTCGAGGAAGTAGAAGTTGCGATCGGCGTCGACCAGGAACTCCAGGGTGCCGGCATTGGTATAGCCGAGCGCCCGGACGGCCTGGACCGCCACCTCACCCATGCGCTCGCGCAGCGCGGCGTCGACCACGGGCGAGGGCGCCTCCTCGACCACCTTCTGGTGGCGGCGCTGGATCGAGCACTCGCGCTCGTTGAGGTGCACGACGTGGCCGTGGTGGTCGGCGAGCACCTGAATCTCGACGTGGCGGGGGTTCTGGATGTACTTCTCGACGTAGAGGTCGCCGTTGCCGAAGTACGCCTTGGCACGGCCCGCGCAAAGCTTGAAGGCCTTCTCGAGCTCCGTGGCGTCGGGGCAGACCTGCATGCCGATGCCCCCGCCGCCCGCGGCGGCCTTGAGCATGACGGGGTAGCCCATGGCCTCGGCGATGAGCTTGGCCTCCTCGACGTCGGCGCAGGCCGACTCGTTGCCCGGCACCACCGGCACGCCCGCTTCCTTCATCAGGACGCGCGCCTCGGTCTTGATGCCCATCTTGGCGATGACCTCGGGCCGCGGGCCGATGAAGGTGATCCCCGCCTCGGCGCAGGCCTTGGCGAAGCCCGGATTCTCGGACAGCAGGCCGTAACCCGGGTGGATGGCGTCGGCACCCGACTGCTTGGCGGCTTCGAGGATGGCGTCGACCTTGAGATAGCTCTGGGCCACCGGGGCCGGGCCGATCGGGTAGGCCTCGTCCGCCAGCTTGACGTGCATGGCGTCGGCGTCGGCCTCCGAGTACACCGCGACGGTGGCAAGGCCCATGGCCTGGCAGGCGCGGATGATGCGGACGGCGATCTCGCCCCGGTTGGCGATCAGGATCTTGGAGAACATGGTGCGCGTGACCCCTTCGTCAAAACGGCCCCCCCGGGGCCACACCGAACGTTACGACAAAATTCTGCGGCTGGGTTATCGATCAGTATACCCGATCCCTCCGTCGGTTGGGGAATCGGGGACGTTCGGCAGGATGCGGGAGAGCTGGGCGAGCTGATCCTGGGTGCCGAGTACCAGGAGCTTGTCGCCGGCCTGCAGGGGTTTGTCGGCCCGGGGGTTGGGGATGACGCGTCCCTCCCGGTGGACGGCGAGCACGCCGACCCCCGTGCGCCGGCGCCAGTCCAGGTCCCGCAGGCTGTGGCCGATGAGCCCGGAGTCGGAGGGCACCTCGATCCAGCTCATGTCCGCCTCGCCGAGCGCCTCGCGCAGGTCCGGCACGGCATCCGGATTGAAGTCGTCGTGGAACTGGCTGTAGCGCTTGGCCCGGATCGCATGGGAGTAGCGCTGGATCTCTCGGCTGGAGTAGCCAATCTTGCCGAGCGTGGAGCGGATGACCTCGAGGCTCGCCTCGAACTCGGGCTGCACCACCTCGGTGGCCCCCAGATGGTAGAGGTCCGCCATGTCCTGCGAGCGGTGCGCGCGGGCGATGATGTCCACCTTGGCGTTGAGGCGGCGGGCATTCTGGACGGCGAGCTGGCAGCTCAGGGGGTCGGGCAGGGTCACGACCACCGCCTTGGCCAACGGCAGGCGTGCGTGCTGCAGCACGGCAAGGTTGGAGGAGTCGCCGTAGATGCAGGGGACCCCGCGGCGGCGCAGGTCCGTGAGAACGTTCGGGTCCATCTCGATGACCAGCACGGGCGTGTGGTTGTGGATCAGCACCTCGCCCAGGTTGTGGCCCACCCGGCCGAAGCCGCAGATGACCACGTGGTCCACCAGGCCCGTGAGCTCGCCCGTCACGATCTTGGCCTTGACGCCGCCCGGCCGCTTGGGATGCGCCCAGCCGAGCCGCGCCACGGCGAGGTAGAGGGGCGTGGGCAGCTGCATCAAGAGTGGGGTGAGGACGATGGTGATGAGGGCCCCCGTCAGGATCAAGGAAAACAGGTCCGGACCGATGAGCCCCTGCTGCTCGCCCATCTTGGCGAGCACGAAGGAGAATTCCCCGATCTGCGCGAGCCCGAGGCCCACCCCGAGGGCCGTCCGCCCGCCGTAGCCGAAACCGCGGGCGATCGCAAAGCCCAGGAGAGACTTCCCGAGCACGATGGCGAGCACGAGCAGCAGCACTGCGGGCAGGTTGCCCATGAGGAAGGCGGGGTTGATGAGCATGCCGATCGAGACGAAGAACAGGGTCGCGAACAGGTCGCGCATGGGCAGCACGTCCGCGAGGATCTGGTGGCTGTGGTCCGACTCGCTCACGACGATGCCCGCGATGAAGGCACCGAGGGCGAGCGACAGGCCGATGAGGTAGCTCGAGGCGGCCGTGCCGAAACACAGAAAGATCCCCGCGAGCAGGAAGAGCTCCTTGTTCCGCGTGGCGGCCACCCGGCGCATGATAATCGGGAAGAGGCGCGTGCCGAGCAGGATCACCAGGCCCAGGAAGCCACCCGCCTTCAGGACCGCCCAGAGCATGGGCCAGCCGAGGATCTTGGCCGGGTCCCCCAGGTTGGGCATCACCACCATCATGAGGACCACCGAGAGGTCCTGCACGACGAGCAGGCCCAAGAGCGCCTTGCCATGGGCCGACTCGAGCTCGCCTCGCTCGAGCAGGACCTTGAGGACGATGATGGTGCTCGACAGGGCGATCATTCCGCCCAGCAAGAGCCCGGCCCCCAGGGACAGCCCGAAGAAGTGCGAGGCCCCGGCCGTGAGCGCGATCGTCAGGGCGACCTGGAGCGACCCTCCGATCAGGGCCACCCGCTTGACCGGGGCGAGCTCGGAGATGGAGAACTCGACCCCCAGGGCGAACATGAGGAGCATGACCCCGAGGTCCGCCAGGCTCTCGATGGTGTGGATGTCCGAGACGAACTTGAGGCCGTAGGGGCCGACGATGAGGCCCGCCAGCAGGTACCCGATGATGACGGGTTGCTTCAGCCGGTAGAAGAGCAGCCCCATGCCAAGGGCTGCGGCCAAGGCCGCCGCGAGATCTCGCAGCAGTTGGAAGGTCTCCAAGGGCGTCTCTGCCTCGATGAAAAGGGGGTCCTCCTTCAGCATACCAGAGGCATGCGAGCGGAAACAACGTGGGGACGGGCATGGGGAGGCCCCGGTGGCGCCTGACCTTGTCGGCCGCTATGATGGGGCCGGGTTCGAAAGAAGGAGCGCATGGCAGAACAGACATTGACCGGCATGGCCGCCGCAGTCGCCGACCTCAAGAAGCGCCGCGAGCAGGCCAAGCAGATGGGCGCTCCCGAGGCCATCGAACAGCAGCATGCCGCAGGCAAGCTCACGGCCCGCGAGCGGCTCGACCTGCTTTTCGACCCGCGGACCTTCGAGGAGTGGGGGCTGCACGCGAGCCACCCGTCCCCGGCCGACGGCGTGATCACGGGGATCGGCAAGGTCAATGGGCGGTTGGTCGCGGTCATCGCCTATGACGCCACGGTCATGGGGGATGCCCTCGGCCCGGTTGGCGAGACCAAGGCCAGCCGCATCCGCGAGACCGCCTTGCGCCAGGGGATTCCCATCGTCTGGCTGCTCGACTCGGCGAGCGTCCCAGTCCAAGCGATCACAGGCTCCGGGTTCGCGGGCTCCGGCAAGCTCTTCCACGACCAGGCCCGGATGTCGGGCAGCGTGCCCCAGGTGGCCGCCCTGATGGGGCACTGCGCGGCCGAGACCGCGTATATCCCGGCCCTGGCGGACTTCGTGCCCATGGTCAAGGGCACCTCCTCTTTGGCGCTCGCGGCTCCGCCCCAGGTCCACGCGGCCACCGGAGAAACGGTCT
>DATNQJ010000376.1:0-4205 GCA_036704085.1 Stenomitos sp. | reverse complement strand
GCCGCTCAGGGCGATCAGGTAGCGCAGGATCAGGACGGCTGGCTCCGTGCTCTCGGCGGAGCGCGCCGCCTCCCGAAAGAGGCGCGCCAGCGAGCCGACGCTGACAAGCGAAGTGTCGAGGGTCATGGGGCCTCCGGCAGCCACTCGGGAACGCTCGCGCAGAGGGCCGCGCTCCCGATCAGGGGTTCAACCGACGGCATCATACCCGTCCGTGCGAGGCCTTACCCTTCCGCCCGGTCCTCGAGCGCCTGGTCGATCTCGTCGAGGGCCAGCGGGTCCTGCTCGGCGCGGCGGGCCTCGTGCAGGGCCTCGAGCGCCTCCGGGGTATGGATGCGGCCCAGGGCCCAGGCGGCGGAGCCGCGCACCACCGGCTCGGGATCGTGCATGAGCGCCCGGACGAGGGCCGGGACCGTCCTCGGATCGCGGGCGTTGCCGAGGGCGATCGCCGCGTTCCGCGCCAGGCCATGCCGCTTCGTGCGCTTGATGGCGCTGCCCTTGAAGCGCGCCGCGAACTCCTCCTGCGTCTGCTCCAGCAGGCCGACCAGATCGGGGTAGATCCGATCCGCCCTGGGGGCGAAGGCCGGCTCCGTCGCGGTCTTGGAGTGCCGATTCCAGGGGCAGACCTCCTGGCACAGGTCGCAGCCGAAGACCCAGTCGCCAATGAGCGGCCGCAGGTCCCGCGGGATGGCCCCCCGGTGCTCGATGGTCAGGTAGGAGATGCAGCGCCGGGAGTCGATGACGCCGGGCGCCACGATGGCCCCGGTGGGGCAGGCCGGGATACAGCGGGTGCACGTCCCGCAGCGGTTCGGGTGCGGGGCCTCGGTCACCGGCAAAGGGACGGCCGTGATGATCTCGGCGAGGAAGCCGAACGAGCCGCGCTGGGTGGTCACGAGACACCCGTTCTTTCCGATCCAGCCGAGGCCCGCCGTTTCGGCCACCGATCGCTCCAGCACGGGGCCGGTGTCGGTGTAAGACCGAGAGACGGGATCGCCGAGGGCACCGGCCAGGGCGCGCAGGCGGCCCGGAATCAGGTCATGGTAGTCGTCGCCCAGGGCATAACGGGCCATGCGTCCGCGGGGCACGTCGTCCGGCTTGGGGCCGAGCGGGCCCGGGTCATAGGCCATCCAGAGCGAGAGGACCGTGGCGGCGCCGGGCACGACCTCGCGGGGATCGCTGCGCCGCTCCATGTTGCGGGCCATCCAGGCCATGTCGGCGTGGTACCCCGCGTCGATCCAGGCCTGATACGCCGCCACGCCGCGGTACGGCAGCGCCGGCGCCGCCGCGACGGCGGAGAAGCCCAGGTCATGGGCGGCGTGTGCGAGCTCCTTCCAGTCCACCTCTGTCTCCTTCGAGGGCCTAGCGTCTTGCCGGTCCCCCCGCGGTACCGGCATGCCTAACGGGGGCGAAACTGGCTCAGGGTCGCCCGCATGGCCTTGGGCTCGTGCGCCACCTCGAGGCCGGGGATCAGGTCCGCCTTGTGGTACAGCGCGATGAGCGCGTCGGCGACCACGTCGAGATGGCCGCTACCATACACCCTACGCGGAATCGTGAGCCGAAGCAACTCGACACCGCGCCGGGTCGCGCCCCGCACGAAGGGGCTCTTCACCATCATGCCCCGCACGCTGGCTTCGAGGTAGAGGGCGGCCGCCAGGGCGTGGCCCGGATGCCCGTCCCGATCCAGGTGGGGCAGGAACGTCTCGGCATCGAGGAACACGCCATGCCCCCCGATTGGCCGAACGAGCGGAAGGCCCGCGCGCAAGAGGCGCTTGCCGAGGGTCTGGACCTGCGCGATCCGGTGGCTGACGTAGGCCTCGTCCAGCATCTCCCGGGTCCCCTGGGCCATGGCGAGCAGATCTCGGTGCGCGAGGCCCCCTGAGGGAGGAAAGCCCTCGATCCGCTCAGAGACGCTCCACGCCCGGGAGAAGACGCCCCTCTCCCGCGTCGCCAGAAAGCCCCCGATGTTCACGAGCAGGTCCTTCTTTCCGCTGACGGTGACGCCGTCGGCGCAGGCGCACTGCTCGCGCAGCAGCTCGGCGATGGTCCGGTCCGCGAAGCCGGGCTCCTGGTTCCGGATGAACCAGGCATTCTCCACCGCGCGGGTCGCGTCCAAATAGACCGGAAGGCCGTAGCTTTCCGCGATCGCCCGCACCGCCCGCAGGTTCTCGAGCCGTACCGGCTGTCCGCCCGAGGAGTTGACGGTCACAGCCATGTTCAGGTACGCGACGTGCTCGGGGCCGTGCTGCCGGATGGCGGCCTCCAGGCGGTCGAGATCCACGTCGCCCTTGAAGGGGGTCGGATCGTCCAGTTGGAAGGCCGCCTCGACGGTCACGTCCACGAACGTCCCCCCACAACGCTGGATGTGCCCCAGGGTCGTGATGAAGGACTGGTTGCCGATGACCACCCGCCGCTCCGGGGTGATGAGAGCCTCGGCGAGCAGGGCCTCGGCGCCTCGGCCCTGATGGGCGGGCAGGACATGGGGGTAGCCGTAGGCCGCGGTGATGGCCGCGGCGAAATGCTCGTAGGCATCCGATCCCCGGTAGGCCTCGTCGGCACGCCACATCTCGGCCCAGGCCGCGTCGCTCATGGCGTTGGTGCCGCTGTCGGTGAAAAGGTCGATGGCCACCGCGTCGGCCGACAGGAGGTACATGTTGTAGCCTGCGGCCGCGAGGGCCGCCTGGCGCTGTGCCTGGGTGGCGACCGGGTCCTCTTCGACCACTTTGGCGCGATAAGGGACGAGGGGTAGGATCGGCACCCGATCCAGCGGCTCGAGCTCCGGCCAGCCGGACGATGTGAAGAGCGGGCTACCGGGTGGGAGGTCGGCCACTCCGGATCCCTCGAGGGGGATCAGGCGATCGCGCTGGCGCCAGAGCTGCGCCACCGCCTCGGCGATCCAGTCGATCTGATCGGTTTCGAAGGCCCGGGCGGGCAGGGCCAGTCTCACGAGCTCGGTCTCGCGCCCGGAGGTATCGGTCACGCGCATCACGGCCCCCCGCACGCCAGAGAGGGCGTACAGGGCGGCGGTCAAGGTCGCCCCGCGGTAAGTCCCGAGCGCCGGAAAGCGCTCGAGATCCAGGTAGACGGCGTGGCCACCCGTCGGCTCGACAAGGGGCACGCACTCGGCCCGCAGCCGTGTCGCCAGGCGGTTGAGCTGGGCGGCGCGGGCCGAGAGGGCGGGCTCACTGAAGGCCTCGTGAAGTCCGACGCTCAGGGCCTCCATGTCGCGGCCCGCCATCCCGCCGTAGAAAGGCATCCCCTCGAAGATGACGCACCAGTTGCGAAGGCGCTCGAAGGCCGCGTGGTCATGGGTGGCGATGAGGCCCCCGATGGTGGCGAGGCCGAGCTTCTTGCCGCTGAGGTAGAGGTAGTCGGCCCAGCTGGCCATCTCGCGGGCGATCGCCCGGACGTCATTGCCCTCGCAGCCGGTTTCCTGGAGGTGGAAGTAGGCATCCTCGTGGAGGCGGCTGGCATCCAGCACGACGGGAATCCCTCGTTCGCGGGCCCATTCGCTCACGGCACGCAGGTTCTCGAGGCTGATGGGTTGTCCGCCGATGGGCTCGCTGGTGGCCGAGAGCCACACGACGGCCGGCCGCAAGGCGCCATCCCGGACGAGGGCCTCGTCCAATCGGTTGAGGTCCAGATTGCCCTTGAAGGGGGCCGGGACCTTGAAGCACCAGGCCTCGGGGTGTCCCAGGTCGACGAGGGTGGCGCCGGCGTGGGCGATGATGCGCCGGGTGGTGGTGGAGAGGGCGTTAGCGAGCACCACCCGGCTCGAATCGAGCAGGTGATGGGCGAGCAGGTTCTCGGCCCCGCGGCCCTGGTGGGCGGGGATGGTGAAGGGCATCCCGAAGCAGTCCATGATGGCGTGTTCCAGGGCCTGGAAGCTGCGGGATCCCGCGTAGGCCTCGTCGCCCCGCATCATGGCGGCCCACTGGCGATCGCTCAGGGCGGCCTGCCCCGAGTCGGTCAGCAGGTCGAGGTAGACGGCCTCGGAGGGTAGACGCGCGACGTTGTACCCGGCCTCCCTCAATCGCTCCATGCGCTCGTCCGGCGACGGCAGCCGCAGCGTGCGGATGACCTTGTTGCGATAAGGGGGATAGGGCATGGCGCACCTCCTGGGACGGTCCATTATACGCACGCTTGCTCGGCGGCGTATAATGAGCCCCCTGAGCATCCAGAGGCGACTCTGGCGAACTAACTCAAACCAG
>DATNQJ010000375.1:0-6193 GCA_036704085.1 Stenomitos sp. | reverse complement strand
AGGGCGCCCGACGGATGGATGGCGTCATGGGCGTCCTTGAGGAAGCTCGAGATGACCGCATGCTTCGGCGTCTTGGCGATGTCGAAGCTGTAGGCGATGTCCTTGAGGGCCCCCATGGCCGGGAAGCGGATGTAGTCGAACTGGATCTCGTCGACGCCCATGGAGACGAGCTCCTTGGCGATGCCGATGTTGTAGGCGCGCACCTCCGGGTTGTTCGGGTCGAGCCAGACCAGCTTGCCCTTCTCACGCCAGGGCTTGCCGTTCTTGGACTTCAGGGCCAGATCGGGGCGATGCTGGGCCATGTAGTCGTCATGGAAGAGCGCCTGGCGGGCCACCACATGGATGCCCTCCTGGTGCAGACGATCGACCAGCTTGGGGATGTCGCGGATGATGGCGTGCTTGTCCGAGCCGCTGGAGTTGGCCAGGGGCACGTTGCTGTCGTAGGCGAGCACGCCGTCCATGTCCTTGACGTCAAAGACCACCGTGTTGAGGCCGTACGGCTTCATCTGCTTGACCAGCGTGAAGACGCGCTCGGTCGCCGCCGAGGTCTTGGTGATGTAGATGCCGCGGGCGTCGAAGGTGCGCGGCTGGGGGATCCGCTTGGGCACCACCGCATGCGCGCGCACGCCGGGGATCTCGATCCGCTTGCCGACCGGGATCCAGCCCTTCATGCCGTTCTGGGCGAGGATCGCCTTCTCCAAGGACGGACGGGTGTAGTAGTCGGTCATGGGCAGGTAGTACCGCGCGATGTCGGTCGGGTCCTGGCCCTTCTGGACCGTGTGGTAGAGGTGCCCGTTGACGTACTCGCCGCCCGGCATGAGGGGGGCATTGCCGTAACCCGGGTGGACGTGCAGGCCAGCGGGTGCCGCCGCCGGCTGGGCGGCGGGCACGGCGAGGGCCGGCGCCGCCGACAGGGTTGCCGCGCACAGCAGCGACAAGGTTGCGAGGCGATGGTTCACGATGGCTCTTCCCTCTCTGTGGTGGCGACTAGGACTGCACGATGGCCTTGCGACCGCCCAGGGCGGCCGGGTTCAGGCGATCTTTCAACTTGGCGGGAACGATGACGGTGGTGGGATTGCCATCCGACACGTAGGGGCGGAAGGCCTCCTCGCTCGGGGCGGTCGAGCCGGGCGTCCGACGGAAGTGGCGCTTCCACTCGTCGTCGATGCCCTGGATGCGGGGCACCTTCATGAAGTTGTACTTCTTGTCGAAGGGCGAGGGCGCGGGATCGGCGCCCACCAGGAAGACGGCCGTGTTGCGGTAGGCCGAGGCCCCCGAGCCGCCCGCGATGACCGCCTGGGCGCCTGCAGCGTCCTTGGGGTAGATGCCGAAGGGCAGGGCCAGGGTGGTCAGGTGATAGGTGCGGCCCAGCTCGCGGGCGACCTCGTCCTGGGCCATGGACATCTCGCTCACGATCTTGGCGGTCGAAAGCTTCTTCATGCTGTTGTGGTTGTAGGTGTGGTTGCCGATCTCGCGGCCGGTCGCGAGCAGGTAGCGCAGCTTGTCGCCCGCTTCCTTGGGAACCTCGAAGGCGTTGGGCAGGGTGTAGAAGGTCGCCGCGCGGCCGAAGTCAGGATGCTTGGCCACGAAGGCATCGAGGATGCCCACCGCGCAGTCGGGCTCGACCAGCGGGTTCCCCTTGGCATCCCGGCGCACGTTGCCGCGCGCGTCGTGCTGGAAGATGAACTGCTCGGCCGACGAGTCGTCGAAGGTGAAGACCACGGGCTTCTTGCCGGCCGGCACGTCGATCTTGCCCGACGAGAGGGCCGAGGCGGGCACCGCGACGTAACCGTTGTTGTAGAGGTACGCGAGGTCCTGGCGGAAGTGATCGTAGGTCCGGGTCCAACGGTCCTCGACCTTGCCGAAGCGATGGTACTCCATCACCGGCACGCGGCCGAGCTCGTTGGGGGTCGCCGGAGCCGCAGCCAGGGTCTTGGCGGGCATCACGGCCGACAACGACAGCGCCGACAAGGCGGACAGGGAAAGCAAGAGACGGGTGTTCACTGCACGCATCCTTTTTGGGTCAGGGGCACGGATCGGTTACACGTTACCATACAGCTACGGAATCCGCTTGCAAGGCCGTTCGAGGCCCAGGCGCACCAAGTCGCCCAAGAACCTTCGTCAGGTGCATGGAACCAAGCGGGCGACCCTCTCTGCGAGAATACGCTTGCTCGTTTTCCCACCCTCCGGAGGTGCCTCATGTCGTCCGAGACTCCGCGCTACACCCCACATGGCCCCCAGGCGGACCAAGCCGTCGCCGACCTGATCACCCGCGGTCTGGCGGCCATGAAACAGCGAAAACTCTTGCCCGTCGAGGCCGTCGGGCACTACCTGGTCGGTCCCTATGCCCGCGGCGAAGGGTGGGTCGTCCAGGAAGAAGACGCCTGGATCCCCCTGGATACGCCTCACCTGTACGTCCTGGTGCCGGACGGCTTCGAGGAGGAGGCCGACGCGTCCTTCGTGGCCATCCAGGAGCAGATGGATGCCATCTGCCAGGAGGCGGGCTATTCGTTCTGGGTCGACCTGGCGACCGAAAGCCAGCTCGCACGGCCCGAGTGGGCGCTCTTGGCCTACGAGGTGGCCACCTCGCGCCGGCTGCTCTGGAGCCTGGACGGACATGACCCCTTGGAGAAGTTCAAGGAAGGCACGGCCGAGCGGCTGCAGGGCTACGCCAAGGCCATGCTCATGGACCAGGGGCCGGCCCTGCGCGAGCTCGCCGAGTGGGGCCGGCACGAGATCTTCGGCCTCCACCAGGGGGTTCTGCGCCTGGCCTTCATCCGCTCCCTCGAGGTGCTCACGGGGCTGGGGGACGCCATCCTGATGGATCAGGGGAACTATGCGCCCGGCTACCTCCTCAGAGCCGAGGCCATGGCACGCCTGGCAGGCCAGGGAATCGTCCATGAGCAGCTCGCGGCGCTGTACCGGTCCGCGATCGCCCTGCGCCTGAAGCGGCCCCGCCCCCAGCTGCCCAACTGGGACGACATGCGGGCCCTCATGCAGGAGGTGCAGACCTGGTCGCGGCACGTGGCCCACGTGCACTTCGGCGCCGAGCTGGTCGATCCGGCGGCCTGACAGCAGAAGCGGGCCGGGCGAATGCCCGGCCCGCTCCCTGCGCGTGAGCCTTACAGGACCGGCGACGAGATCAGGGTGTCCGTCCCAAGCTCGCCCAGGGTGTTGTTGAGGATGACCAGGGCGCTCAGGAGCTCGGTGTGGATGTCGTAGCGCCAGACCTTGAAGCCGAGGCCGGTGCAGATCTCGAAGAAGAGGCAATCGCCCAGGAAGCGCGGGTTGTGGATGGAGGCATAGCCGCCGTAGCCCAGGTTGGGATAGGGCACCGGGTCGATCAGGCCCGTGACGCGGTCGAGCAACAAGAGGCGAGAGGCGAAGCCGTCGCAGACCGTGAAGGCGATGAAGCGGCCGTCCGGACTGATGGCCACGTGGCCGATGTTGCTCGGGAAGGTCGTGAGGTCGATGCCGCCCAGGGGCAGGACCTGGAACAGGTGCGGGTTGACCACGTCATACAGGAACAGCTTGCCGTTGAGGCTGACCACGATCCAGCGGCCGTCGGCGCTGATGTCCACGTCGCAGACCGGGTAGTAGAAGGGGAAGGCCGGGTAGTAGAAGCCCGGGAAGCCCAGCTGGACCGCTCGTTCGGCCGCGATCTTGGTGATCACCCGAGGCTTGGCGAGGTAGGGGCCGCCGTCCTCGGGCAGCATGACCACGTCGCCGAAGACGTTGATGTACACCAGGATGCCCGTCTCGGAGATGCGGGGGTGGGCGCCGCAGGGAAAGGCGTCGATGGCCAGCGTGACGCGCTCCTCGGTGTTCATGTCGTAGTAGTAGACGCAGCCCGCGAAGTCGAAGAGCACGCGGCTCGCCCCGTAGAAGGTGGGCTCGATGGCCTGCAGCTGCACGAAGGGCACATGGAGGAAGGGCAGCCCGGCCAGGGCCCCGTTCAGGATGTAGACGTCCTTGATGGCATCGTCATAGACGAACAGGCTGCCCTGACAGAAGGCCTGGGACGTGAAGGCGACAAAGCGAGGGCAGACCGCGGGCACCGGGGCCGCCGGGACCGGAGACAGCGGCGGGGCCACATCGGGAGTGGGGCACGGCGGCTGTGCCACGGGTTGCGGACACTGGTCCGGCGTGCCGCCCGCCTTCGTGATGGGCTGAACTTGCGGGACTGCCGGCTGGACCTGGGGCTCGGGGGTCGTCGTGGGGGCCGTGGAACAGGCGGCGACCAGCGAGAGGGTCGTGGCCAGACCGGTGGCGAAACGGAACAATTGATTCACGCGCATGGGGTCCTTCCTTCCGTAGCGAACCAGAGATCCGGTGCCACACACACCGGAGCGAGGGATTTTGGAGCGCACCCTCACGGAAGATTCGGTTCACGGTTGGTTGGAACGGGGGCCGTTGCTCGCGAGGTCCTTTTCGATGCCGCAGTTGTAACACGGGGCGGCCTACCCGACGAACGTGCGTTATGCCCAAGCGGGCTCGTCACGACGCCCTCCGCGCTTGCCCGTCGAGAGGGCGGGCGAGGGTCTCGGCGAGCCGCTTTGCCAGCAAGTGGGGGTTTGCCGCCGCGTGACCACTATCACGCCGCTTCCCGCGGAGAGGCTTGCTTGCCTCGCAAATCTTTGATACGCTTCTTTACTAAGATTTGTAACAAGCAGCCCTTTTCCCCCCAGCCGGACACCGTCCAGGAGGTCAGCATGGAGTTCCAAAACATCCCTGTCAGCCCGGCGAGCGAGGCCCCGCCCGAGGTCGTCAACGCCTTCCTCAAGTTCGTCCAGCAAAACCCCGGCATGTTCATGGGCAAGCAAGTGGACCTCAATCAGCTGAAGCCCGCCGCCCAGCACATGCACTTCCGGTGCCCCAACTGCGACGCCACGGTGCTGAGCGGCATGGAGCAGTGCCCCCAGTGCAAGGCCTCGACCCGCCAGACGCTCAAGGCGGGCGACGTCCTGCAGGAGCGCTACCAGATCGAGAGCCTCATGATGCGCACGGGGGGCTTCGGCAACCTGTACGCCGTGGTGGATCTCGCCGACGGCAAGCGGCCGCTTGCCATGAAGCAGCTCCAGCACGGGCGACAGCTCCACGAGAAGGATCGCCTGCTCTTCGAGCGCGAGGGCCGGATCCTGAAGGCCCTCCACCACCGGAGCCTGCCCCGCTTCCATGACGCCTTCACGCTGCATGGAGCCCAGTACCTGGTCATGGAGCGGATCGACGGCATCACGATCGGCAACTTCATGCGGGCGAAGGGCGCCTTCAGCGAGGACCAGACCATCGCCCTCTTGCCACAGATGCTCGAGGTGCTCAGCTTCCTGCACCACCTGCCGACGCCCGTCATCCACCGGGACGTCAAGCCGGGCAACTTCATGATCACCCAGGACGGCCACCTCTACCTGATCGACTTCGGAGCAGCGACCGATCTCGATCCGCAGCCGGTGGTGCTCGACCCCACCGGGCTCCCCGAGGACCTCACGGGCGTGTTCACCAAGGGGTTCTGCGCCCCGGAGATCTTCCTGGGCGGGCATTCCAGCCCGTCGAGCGACCTGTTCGCCCTGGGCGGCACGCTCCTGTTCATGCTCACGGCCAAGCACCCGTTCACCCACTTCGACCCCCTCACCTCCACCTACCGGGTAGACGAGCTGCCGGTGTCGGCGGGCCTCAAGCCGATCCTGCGCAAGCTGACCGCCATGCACCTGAGCGATCGCTACCAGGACGCCGAGGAGGTGCTCCAGGACTTGCTCACAGCAGGCTTCATCCGGCCCAACGCATGAGAAAAGGGGGCGCCCGAAGGCGCCCCCTTTTCTTCCCCCCGGAGTTAATTAGCGAGCACGGGGTCCGAGACGAGGGAATGGTCCACATCCTCGCCCAGCACGTTGTTGAGGATGACCATGGCGCGCAGGGTCTCGTTCAGGATGTCGTAGCGCCACACCTTGAAGGTGTTACCGACCAGGACCTCGAAGAAGAGGCTGCGGCCGTCGTTGCAGAACATCGGATCCAGGATGATCGGGTAGTAGTTCGAGCCGGTGATGGTGTCGCCGAGGTTCGCGTAGGGCACCGTATCGATGTAGCCCGTCTGACGGTCGAGGACCAACAGCCGAGAGTCGTTGTCGCCCACCAGGTAGTTGCCCGTGAACTGCTGAGTGTCGACCCGCTTGCGGTTGACGGTGAAGGCGATGAACCG
>DATNQJ010000374.1:0-5982 GCA_036704085.1 Stenomitos sp. | reverse complement strand
GAGTTCAGGCCCGCCAGGGCTCCGTTCAGGACGTAGACGTCCTTGATGGCGTCGTCGTAGAGGAAGAGGCTACCCGCTTGATCGTTGTAGTATCCGGGACGGCAGGCCGTGAAGGCGATGAAGCGGCAATCCGCGTTGAAGATGGCCGGCACGCCCGGAGTACCGGGCTGCGGGCAGGGGGGAGGCTGAACGTTGCCGCCGGCCGGCTGGACCTGGTTGACGTCCTTGACGACGGGAGCGTCCTGCTTGGGATTCGGCGTCGTGGGCGCCTTCGAGCAGCCTGCGAGGGCCGAAACGGACAGGGTGGTGGCAAGCAATGCCTGTTTGGTCTTGGTGGTCATCGATTTCACCTCTCTGAGCATGGGGAAACAGGGACAACGCTTCCGCCGCGGCCCGCACACCAGGCCCGGGGAAAGGGGCGTCCCGGAGGACGCCCCCCTGTGTCATGACCGGATGGGTTACGGATCGAGGTTGGGCTGGGAAACGAGGGTGTTGTCCACGTCCTCGCCCAGCACGTTGTTGAGGATGACCAGGGCGCGCAGGGTCTCGTTCAGGAGGTCGTAACGCCACACCTTGAAGGTGTTGCCGACCAGGATCTCGAAGAAGAGGCTGCGGCCGTCGTTGCAGAACACCGGGTCCAGGATAATCGGATAGTAGTTCGAACCGGTGATGGTGTCGCCGAGGTTCGCGTAGGGCACCGTGTCGATGTAGCCCGTCTGACGGTCGAGGACCAACAGCCGGGAGTCGTTGTCGCCCACCAGGTAGTTGCCCGTGACCTGCTGCTTGTCGACCCGCTTGCGGTTGACGGTGAAGGCGATGAACCGGCCGTCGAAGCTGATGGCCACGTGGCCGATCCGGTCCGGCTTGCCGGCCAGGGCGTCGCCACCCAGGGGCAACAGCTGGAACAGGTGCGGGTTGAGCACGTCATACAGGAACAGGATGCCGTCGATGTTCAGCGCCAGCCAGCGACCGTCGCCGCTGATCGCCAGGTCGTAGATGACGCCCGTCGCGCCGTAGTACTGACCGTTGATGTTGCCGAGCACGTTGGCCTCGGCCGCGATCTTGGTGAGCTCGCGGGTCTTGGTATAGAAGGCGCCGTCGGTCTCCTTGAGGACCACCGTGCCGCGGTTCGACACGTAGGCCAACAGGTGACCGTCCGCCGTGACCGTGGCGCGAGGACCGCCGAACCGGGCGCTCTGGCCGTCGAAGGCGACCGCCACGCGCTCCTCGGCCACCATGTCGTAGACGTAGACGTAGTGACCGAAGCTGAACAGCACCTTGCCGTCGGCGAATGCGAAGGGGTTGATCTCCTCGAGCTCGCTGCAGCTGCCGGGACCCTGGACGGCCTTCTGGCTGCCGGTGATGGCGCTGACCTGCGAGTTCAGGCCCGCCAGGGCTCCGTTCAGGACGTAGACGTCCTTGATGGCGTCGTCGTAGAGGAAGAGGCTACCCGCCTGGTCGCCGTAGTACCCGGGACGGCAGGCCGTGAAGGCGATGAAGCGGCAATCCGCGTTGAAGATGGCCGGCACGCCCGGAGCCCCGGGCTGCGGGCAGGGAGGAGCCGGGATGTCCGCCGTGCCGCCTACGGGGCGGACGTCGCTCGCGTTCTTGACGACCGTTGCTTGACCAGGGTTAGGCGTGACCGGAGCCGGAGTGGTCGGAGCTTTCGTACAACCGGCAAGCGCCGTCATGGAGACAGTCGCGGCCAGCAAGGCCTTCTTGGTCTTGTCAGTCATGAGATTTCACCTCTCTGAGCTAAAGAAACCGAGAATTCACACACACACACACCGGGTGATGAATCGCCGACCGGGGCCTCACCCAGAGCCTCGGTTCGCGGGATGCCTCCTTTCTTACTGGACGGCCGAATGAGTGGACGCGGGTGGGACCGGGAGTGTGACGACGATGGAGGCTTCAGCTCGGACTAGGTACGACTGCAATATTTCGCAACAACCGTTCGCTTGTATGTAACATTTTTTAACACTAAGGCCCGGTTGCTGTCAACGCTTTCGGATTAAGGATCGAGGCCCTCCCAAACTCCGTCAGCGCGCGCCTTTCAGGCCACCAAAGACCCTTGTCCAAGACGCCCTAGGCATGCTCGTTCCCGCCATCGCGCGGCGCGTCCCCGTCCGGATGATTCCGGTGCGTTAAAGGATTAACAGACTTTTAATGGAACCGGCCGCCCGCCCGCGCCTCTACCGCGGCCTCCGACCGAGGTTGGGCCCCCTCCTGGAAGGCACGGGCGGGGTAGGGCCGACCTTCTGGACGGCTCCCAGCGTGCGGAAGATAAAGCGCCGGCCACATCGTCGGGCACCCGAGGCTACCGAGGCCCGCACCGGGCGCACGGCGCCTCCCCGCCATGCCGCCCTCCCCGGTGGAGCCGGCCTGGCGGACGCGGCGGGGCCCCTCTTCCCGGCAGCACGCCCGCCTCCCGAAAGGCACCGCTAGAACGGCCAAGCATCTTCGCGTGCCCTGCCCCCCGCGTTCCATGAAGGCAGGCCTCCGCGGGCCTCCGCCGATCAGGATGCCCAGGTGGCCTTGGGCATCCTGATCCACGCCCCGGGCGCGCCGCCGTCAGGCGAGGAAGGATCGGAGCAAAGGCGCGTGCCGGAAGGCCTCAGGACGGGCAAGGGGGTTCAGTCCCTCACGGCGAGCCTTCTTCCTCACGCTCGCTTGTTGACGCGAGCCGAAACAGGGCTTAATATTTCGAAACATCGGAGAGCGAGTCTCCCGGGACCTCGATGAGGAGGAGTTGGATGATCGCGGCGATTCTGAGTGTAAGCGCGACCCTGTGGCTCCTGGATCGCTGGCTGCACACGCAGTCCGCGCGCCGTCTGGCACCAGCGCCGGTGCCGGTCACCCGGACCTAACGGTTTTTAGCGAGCGCCATCCGCCCCCGGCCCTGAGGCCGGGGGCTTTGACTTGAGCGGAACGTGTTATGATCGGCCGGTCGCCCATTTCCGAGGTGCCCGTGAGAGTCGTCGTCTGCCTCAAGCCCGTGCCCGATCCCCGCGAACCTTGGCGCTTCGATCCGGTGCGCCAGACGCTCGTGCGTGACAGCTCCGAGGGGATCCTGAATCCCCAGGACGATCTGGCCCTCGAAGCCGCGTTGCGCTGGCGGGACGCGGGCCTGGACCTGGACTGCTGGGCCCTGACCATGGGCGCCCAGAGCGCCCGTGACATCCTCAAGCGCGCGCTGGCCAAGGGGGCTGACCACGCCGTGTGGCTCCACGATCCGGACCTGGCGGGCAGCGACCTCCTGGCCACCACCCGCGCCCTGACGGCCGCCATCCGACGGATCGGCGTCGTGGACCTCGTGCTCATGGGCGATCGCAGCCTCGACGCCGGAACGGGCGCCCTCGGGGCCATGCTGGCCGAGGCGCTGGGCTGGCCCCACCTGGCCGGAGCGGAGGCGGTGTCGGTCTCGGCCGATCGGCTGACAGCGACGCGGCAGGGCACCCGCGATCGCCTCCAGTGCGCCTGGCCCGCCGTGGCCTCGGTGGCAGCCCTCGCGGGCGGGCCGCGCCTGCCGAGCTTCACGGGCATCATGGCCACGGCCAAGAAGGAGCCCGTGACCTGGACCCGCGCCGACCTCGGCCTGGCACCGGAGGAGGTGGGCCTGGGGGGCTCGGCCACCCGGGTGATCGAGCGGATGCCGTCTCCCGGCCCCGCGCAGGGCGAGGTGTCCGCATGAGCGTCTGGATCCTCGCCGAACTGGAGGGCAGCCTGCCCACGGGCCTCACCTTCGAGCTGCTGACCGCAGGCCGCATGCTCGCCGACGGGCTCGGGCAACCCCTCGGAGCGGTGGTCATCGGGTCAGGCGTCACGCCATTCGCCGGCCAGCTCGTCAGCCTCGGGGCGGATCGCGTGGTGGTGGCGGACCACCCCTCGCTCCACCCCGACCTGTCCGAGCCCTACGTCGATCTTGCCACGCAGGCCATGGCCCCGTTCGGGCCCACGCACCTGCTCGCGGGCCACACCCCGCTCGGAGTGGAGGTGGCCGGGCGCCTCGCCGTGCGCGCTCAGGCCGGTCTCGTCACCGCCTGCACGGGCCTGGGCCTCGCCGGCGGGGCGGTCGTCGCCGAGCGTCCCTCGGATGGGGGGCTCGCGCGGATCGGCGTGACGTCGCCCCTGGCCATCTTCACCCTGCAGCCGGGCCACCATGCCTGGCCCAGCGCGAACGCGGAGCGCAGCGGCGAGGTCATGGCCCTCGAGCTTCCTGCCGAGGGGCTGATCTCGAGGATCCAGCTCCTGGAGTCGATGCCTGGGGAACAAAGCGATCGATAGATAGTTAGCGCGCAGGTCACCTTCCCGTCACGTCCGGTCAGGACGCCCTTGCTAAGGTAACAGGGTCCCCATTCCTTACCGAAAAGGAGGCCCTGATGGAAGCCATACTCGTCGTACTACCGGACCCCGATCGCCTTCCCTCGCTCCTCGAGGCCATGAAAAAGGCCGGCGTTCCGGGCGCCACCATTCTCGACAGCCAGGGGCTCGAGTTCCTTGCATGGTTCGGGGCGCATCCGGCCATGGGGCGCTTCTTCAGCCTCGAAGGAGGCGATCGCCAGACCAGCAAGACCATCCTCTCGATCGTGCCCGAACGCATCGTGGACCGGGTCATGTCGGCCATCGAGCAGAACCTGGACGGCTTCAAGGCTCCCAACTCGGGCATGGTCTGCAGCTGGAAGATCGGCCGGTTCCGTTGCTATGCGGGTGACAAGCCCGTGCTGAGCGAGGAGGGCGTGCATGGCGTTGCTTAACCTCGGTCTGCTCGTCCTGCTCGGGTTCCTCTGCGCCAAGGCGCTCAAGCGCCTGCAACTGCCCGCCGTCACGGGCTACCTGCTGGTAGGCATCCTGCTCGGTCCCTCGGTGCTGCACGTGGTCGGCGCCGAGGCCCTCGGCGCCCTCAAGCCGCTCGCGACCTTCGGGCTCGCGGTCATCTTCTTCCTGCTCGGAGAGGAGTTCAAGGTCAAGGAGCTCAAGAGCCTCGGCCCCCGCTTCCTCTCGATCACGGTCGTCCAGTCGCTCTTGACCTTCGCGCTGGTGGCGGCGATCCTGGTCGCCCTCCACACGCCCCTGCCCATCGCGCTCCTGATGGGGACGATCGCGGGCACCACCGATCCGGCGGCCACCCTGGTGGTGGTCCGGGAGCTCAGAGCGCGCGGCGAGCTGGTGAAGACCCTCATGGCGGTCATCGCGCTCAACAGCCTGGTGGAGATGATGCTCTTCAACCTGCTGATGCCCGTCGTCGAGGCGACGCAAACGGGCGGCCATGGCTTCTCGTGGCAGAGCGCCCTCCAGGGGCCCTTCTGGGAGATCGGGGGCTCGTCCCTGCTGGGGCTTGGCCTCGCCTTCGCCCTCAGGGCCTGGAGCATGACCCGGCTCGGTCGCGATAACTTGAAGCTTCCGACACTGGGCCTGATCCTGATCGGCGCCGGCGCGAGCGACGCCCTGCACCTCTCGATCCTGCTGGTGATGCTGCTCTTCGGAGCGGGCGTGGCCAACATGGTCCCCGTCAAGGTGGCCGTCTTCGACCTCGCCAAGGCCATGGAAGGTCCCCTGCTGGTGATCTTCTTCACCCTGTCCGGTGCGAGCCTGCACCTCGCGGGGCTCGCCGGGGTGGGCGGCATCGGCCTCGCCTACATCGCCGGCCGCATCGGCGGCAAGATCCTCGGGGGCTCGCTGGGCGCCTCGATCGCCGGAGCCGCCCCCGCCTGCCGGCGCTACCTGGGGAGCTGCCTGATCCCGCAGGCCAGCGTGGCCCTCGGCCTGGCCTACATCGTACAGGAGCGCTTCCCGGCGCTCGCGGGTCCCATCCTGCCGGTGACGCTCGGGGCCGTGGTGGTCTTCGAGGTGGTCGGCCCCTTGCTCGCCCGGATCGCCATCGTTCGCTCCGGTGAGGCGACGGCCGAGGCCGCCCGGCCCGTCGCTCAGAGCATCCTGCCGGTGCCCAAGCTGGCTCCTTAAAGGAAAAGCCCCGCCGATGGC
>DATNQJ010000373.1:0-7735 GCA_036704085.1 Stenomitos sp. | reverse complement strand
GCGACCTGGCCGACCAGACGCTCGCCGGTCTTGGTGAAGCCGACGATCGACGGGGTGAGGCGCGATCCTTCCGCGTTGGCGATGACGACGGGCTTGCCGCCCTCCATCACGCATACGACCGAGTTGGTGGTGCCCAAATCGATCCCGATGACCTTACCCATGGTTGTCCTCCTTATCCGAGTCGGCAGGTGCCGCGGTGGTTGATTCGGTGGTTTGAGTGGGGGCTGCGCCGTGCGGGTTGCTCGCTACCTGGACCATCGCATGACGCACGACCTTGCCGTTGAGGTAGTAGCCCTTCTGGATTTCCGCCAAGACCGTCTGATCGGGGGCCTCGGTGGTCTCGAACTGCGCGATCGCCTCGTGAAGGTTGGGGTCGAAGGGCTTTCCGACCGCCTCCATCGGGGCCACGCCGGACTTCTGGAGGAAGTCCTGCATCTGCCGGTAGATGAGCTCGACGCCCGTCAGCACCTGCTGCACGTCCGTCGCCTGCTTCGAGCCGGCGAGCGCCCGCTCGAAGTTGTCCACGACCGGCAGGAGGTGCTCGAAGACGCGGCTCGCCGCGAACTTGATGAGCTCCTCGCGCTCCTGGGCCTGGCGGCGGCGGAAATTCTCGAAATCCGCGGCCAGGCGCTTGAGCTGTCCCTCGAGGTCGAATATCTGCTTCTCCTTGCGCGCCAGCTCGTCCTTGGTGTCGAGCTGTCCGACGCTGGAGGTGGCCTCGCTGGGAGCTTCCGACTCCGCGCTCAGGTTAGCCTCCTTGAGTTCTTCTTCTGCCAAGGTGTCCTCCTAGGGGGGATGACTCGAGCCCATAGAGCTCGGTGAGAGCCGCCGTGAGGCGGTCGGCCATGAGTTCCACCGCCGCGATGGCTTGGGAATAGTGCATGCGCGTGGGTCCGATCACCGCGAGTTCGCCGAGGACGCGATCGCCCAGCCGGTAGGTCGCCGTGACCAACGAGCATTCCTGCAGGTCGGGCACCGGGTTCTCGCTGCCGATGGCCACCCGGACCTCGGCCCCGTTGGAGGCGATGGCGTCCATGACGCGGATCATCATGGGCTCGCGCTCCAAGAGGCTCAACAGGCGGCCGACCTTGCCCACGTCGCTGAACTCCGGCTGGGTCGCGAGGTAGGACTGGTGGCTCACGTAGAGGCGCTCGCCCTCGCTGGGGGGCTGCACGCGGCCCAGGAGCGCCCGCAGGAAGTCCTGGTAGGATGCGAGCTGGCCGTTGACCTCGTTGAGCGCGGTCTCCGTCAGCTGATCCAGCGGCTTGTCGCGCAGCTGCTCGTTGAGGAAGTTCGCGATGAGCACCAGCTCGTCGAGCGCCATGGGGCTCGGCAAGCGGACCAGCTGGTTGGAGACCTGCCCCTGATCGGTCAGGAGCACCATGAGGATGTCCTGCTCGCCCACCGGCGTGAGCTGGATGAACTTGACCCGGCTGTTGGCTCGCTTGGGCGGCCGCACCATGGCGGTACAGCCGCTCAAGAGGGCCGTGAGCTTGGCGGCCTGCTGCAGGAGGTCCGAGAGGTCCTCACCGCGCAACGGCCAGCGCTCGAGCTCGTTGCGACGCTCGTCCGGCATCGCCTCGCGCTCCATGAGCGTGTCCACGAAGAGTCGGTAGCCATGGTCCGAGGGGATGCGCCCCGCCGAGGTATGCGGCTGCCGCAACAGGCCTTCGTCCTCGAGGTCGGAGAGCTCGTTGCGGATGGTCGCGGGCGACAGCCCCAGGTCGTACTTCTTGGAGAGCGTGCGCGACCCGACCGGCTCCGCGGTCAGGATGTAGTCGCGAATCACCGCCCGCAGGATGTCCTGCTTGCGGGGCGTCAAACGATAGTCACGTTCCATGGTTCGGTCGGTCACCCATGCCCGATGTTAGCACTCAGCCCTCCTGAGTGCTAACCTCTTTCTATCACCTTGAGCGGAGGTTTGTCAATTGAGTTTCTCGCGCTCTGATGCAGGCTCCGTGCGGCTTGGCGCGGGTTCCCTCGATCCGAGGCCGCCGTCACACCGATAAGCCTCGCCAGTCCGGTATAATGGGGCTCCATTCAAGAGGAGGCCCCGCTTGTCGATCCGCTTCACCCAGCACCAGATTCTCATCAACGACCGCCCGGACCTGGTCCTGGGCGGTGAGTTCCAGTATTTTCGCATCAAGCGGGATCAGTGGGAAGGAGTGCTCACCTCCTTCAAGCAGGCCGGAGTCAACCTGATCGCGGCCTACATTCCATGGATCTGGCACGAGATCCAGGAAGGGGAGTTCGACTTCGACGGCCGCACCGCGCCCGAGCGGGACCTGCGCGGCTTCCTCTACCTGTGCCGCAAGCTCGAGATCGCCCTCATCCTCAAGCCGGGCCCCTACATCTACGCGGAGTACCAGGGCTTCGGGATCCCCTACTGGCTGCGCCAGAAGTACCCCGAGACCCGCATGCAGCCCCCCTCGGAGGCGGATTACCAGGAGATCTTCCTCAACCACCCCAAGTTCCTGGAGCTGACCCGGCGCTGGTTCCAGGCGCTCGCCCCCCTCATCGCCCCCATGATCGCCGCGGGCGAGGTGGTCGCCCTGCAGCTCGACAACGAGACGGGCATGCCCCAGTACGGTGCGGGCCCCTACCTCACGGACCACAGCCCGGAGGCGGTAAGGCAGCTGCGTAACTACCTCGAGGCGCGCTACCACGAGATCGCCCCCTTGAATGCGGCCTGGGAGACGCAGTACCAGGGCTTCGACCAGATCGATCCGCCCGCGGGCGCGCCCAAGACCCGCTCCCAGCTGGTGGATCTGGCGCAGTTCGTCGAGGACACCATCGTCGCCTACCTCGGCACCCTCAAGCGCACCTGGCAGGAGCTGGGGCTCAACCCCTACTTCTACCTGAACGACGTCTGGCTGCCGAGCTGGCCCAACCACTTCGCCAAGAAGAACACGGTGGCCCCGGTGGGCTTCGACATGTATCCCAAGTTCATCCGGGTCGCGACGCCCCTGGATCAGCCCTACGCCATCTCCTTCGTCCCCAAGATGTACCAGTCCATGCTCTCGGGCGGCCCCCTGATGGGCCCCGAGATCGGCGCGGGCTGGCTGGACGTGGGCGTCAAGGTGCCCGTCATCGCCACCCTCCAGAAGATGATGGCCTCCTACCTGCGCGGCAGCCAGGGCAACATCCTCTATCCCCTGCATGAGGGCGAGGATCCCGAGGGCTACAAGTACGTCTTCCGCTCGCCCTTCACCCACACCGGCGAGCGCTCGGAGCGCATGGAGGTGGTGGAGGCCCTCGGCACCTTCTGCCGCGACTGGGGCAACCTGCTCGCGACCTCCGAGGAGGCCACGAGCCCGGTGGGCATCCTCCACTACCAGGACGCCACCCACGACGTGCTGGAGTTCGTGAGCGACCCCATCAAGACCGCCCGCGAGAACCTCGACGAGGCCATCGACCGGGGCGTGACGGTGTTTCCGGCCAACTCCGGGCTCTACGGGGCCCTGGTCGAGGGCGGCTACCAGCCGCAGGTCTTCGAGCTGGACCGGGTCACGCCGGAGGAGCTTGCGAGCTGCCGGATCCTCTTCTTCAACAGCACGGGCCACCTCAAGGAGAGCCTGGTGCAGAAGCTCGAGGCCTTCGTGGACGCGGGCGGCACGCTGGTCACCTTCGGAGTGCCCTTCGTCGAGGGGGACCACCGCCTCTTCCCGGGCCGCACCAAGCGCACCTGGCGCCCCCGCTCCCTGGCGGTGGTGGCGGGCACGGTCACGGATCTGGCCGTCTTCCACCTGCGCGAGCGGCGCAAGATCTCGCACCCCCTGGTGCGGTTCACCATCGAGAAGCTGCAGCCGGTCATGAGCATGGTCAAGCATGCGACCCGCGCGGGCGTCTGGCTCACCGACAGCATGCACGGCGGCAAGGTCTGGTGCTCGCGCATGGTCACCTACGTGACGGTGCCCGCGGGCGGCACCGAGCTCATCAACTACATGAAGGCGCCGGTAGGCTACCTCGCCCCGATGGGTGAGGGCCGCACGGCCTTCATCGGGACGCTCCTCGGCCCCATCGTCGACAGCCCGGGGTACTACCTGGACGATCCGGCGCGCAAGCAGTCGGTGGTGAGCTTCATCTCCAGCCTGATGGTCCACCTGGGCGTCAAGCCGCTGACCCGCCCGATGTCCGGCATCGAGCCGGTGGTGCGCAAGACTCCCGGCGGCACGCTCATCGGTCTCATCAACCGGGGCAGCGAACGGGACTTCAGCATGGGCCTGCCCGAGGGCTGGACGGCGTCGCGGATCACGCAGCAGTTCTCGTACCTGGGCTCCAGAGCCACCTGGGACGGGCATCTGACGGGACACATGAAGTCGGGCGACGTCCTGTGTCTCCACCTGGCAGAAGATCGGCCGCAGTAGCTCCTGCTGCTCACGAACTATTCAGCGTTTTTTCAACGTGGATGGGTAAAATATCCTCAAGGTGAAAGGAGCCCTCCTGCATGGAACTCGTCCGCTTCCCAGGCGCCACCTATCTTGCAGCGGGAAATCGCCGGATCTTGTTCGGCACCTTCCCGGAGATCCACCAGCACCTGATGAAGCGGGGGCTCGCTTGGCCTGACACGGTGGTCTTCACCGACGCCCTGGTGCGCGATCGCTTGCCGCAGATGGTGCCCGAGTTCCTGTTCTTCGGGCATGTCTTCTTCAACCAGAACTTCGACTTCGCGACGCTCTCGATCAAGAAGCCCCTGACCTTCCTGGGCACCGAGAGCCAGGTCCAGCGCGCCTACCGGATCATGGACGTCTCCTACCTGGGGACGGTCCCCGAGCTCATGGCCCGGGATCTGGATCCCGAGCGCGCGGCCATGCTGGACCGCGAGTGCCACTACTATGCCCTCAAGAACAAGGCGGGCGAGATCATCCCGACCCGGGAATACCTCGAGCTCAAGACCTGGGACGAGGCGGACACGGCCTGGCTGGACGACGTGAAGGTCATGCGCACGGGCATGCTGTGCTACCGCGTCGAGCATGCGGGCGAGGTCGCCGAGATCGACCTCTCCGACCACGGTCTGCAGGGGCCGGCCTGGACCATCCCCGAGGTGACCGAGCTCCATTCGGCGCCCCAGTACGCGGTGCGCATCCTCGGGGCCGCCGGAGCCTTCCAGCATGTCTCGCCGAGCACCAGCTACCTGATGACCCTCAACGGCGAGCACTACCTCATCGACTGCTCGCCCTACGTCCACCGGACGCTCGAGTACTTCGGCGTGGCGGTCGATCAGGTCAAGGGCATCCTGGTCTCGCACATTCACGATGACCACACGGGCGACCTTTTGACCTTCGCCCTGAGCAACACCAAGCCGGAGCTGCTGACCACCCGCGAGGTCTGGGAGTCGCTCAAGATCAAGCTCTCCTGCATCCTGGACTGCGACGAGTCGGTCATCGAGGGCTACTTCCGCTTCCGCGAGGTGCTGCCCGAAGAGCCCGTCTACCTGGGCGGCGCGCGTCTGGACTTCCATGATGCCTGCCACTCGGTTCCCTGCGTCGGCGTCACCGTCACGGTGGGCGACGAGGAGCTCGTCATCACCTCGGACACCTCCGGCCACCGGCAGCTCCTCGACATGCTCGGCAAGGGCGTCATCTGCCAGGAGCGCTTCGACAGCCTCGAGGCCTTGCTCGGGGGCCAGAAGGTCATCGTCGACTGCGGCGAGGCCATCATCCACGGCTTCATCCAGGACTTCCTGCACCTGGAGGACCACAGCAACCTCGTGCTCGCGCACCGGCACACGCTTCCGGAGGAGTACCGGGAGGTCTTCGACCTCGCCCAGCCGCTCCAGGTCTTCGAGTTCTCGACCCGCAACGAGGACGTGCTCAACATGGTCCAGATCGGCCGCTCGGTCGAGGGCTGGCACCTGTCGGACCTGTGGGGCTGGACGGGCCAGTTCGCCACGCAGGGCGAGATCCGCGAGCCCATGATGGGCGAGGTGGTCATCCGCCAGGGCTCCAAGGCCGAGGACGATTACTTCTACGTCATCTCGCACGGGTTCTTCGACGTGCTCGTCGACAACACCAAGGTCGCCCAGCTCAAGACGGGCGACTACTTCGGCGAGCAGGCCTTCGTGCAGCCGAACGGCATGCGCAGCGCGTCGGTGGTGGCGACCAGCCCGGCCCGGCTCGTCGCGATCCCGGGCACCGTGTTCAAGGCGATGCTCCAGGAGGAGGACCGGAAGGCCCGGCTGGATGGCCGCGAGCCCCTGACCGCACGGCTCCTGCGCCTCTGGGAGAACCGCGAGGTGCTCGCCAAGGCCAAGGTCTTCGCGGGCCTCGACACGCAGGCCCTCAACGCCTTCTCGCTACGCCTCGAGCGGGTCCAGGTGGGCCCGAGCCAGGTGGTCATCGAGCAGGGCGCCCAGGACGACTCGGCCTGCTACCTGGTCATGCAGGGCAGCCTGCAGGTCGAGAATCCCGATCGACCCGAGACCCACATCCTCCGGGAGAATGACCTCTTCGGCGAGGGCGTGGCGGCCGGCTTCACGGGTACCCGCTCGGCCACGGTCCGGGCGCTGGAGCCCTGCACGCTGCTCAAGCTCTCGCACCTCGACCTCCAGGTCATCGGCAGCGAGCATCCGCACGTGCTCTTCGCCCTCCGCGATCTCGTCGCCGAGCGCCAGTACCTGCCCGCCGTCTAAGCCCAACCCTCGAAGTGGACGCCCTTGTCCGGCTCTGGAGCCGGCGGGGCGTCTTCGTTTTCATTCGGCTTCCCGTCGGCCTTGGCGGCAGGAACGACGGCCTGGAGCGTGCGGTGCGGTTGGCGGTCGTGCAGCCAGTCCACGAACGTGACCTTGGTGACTCGCATGGCATCCCCCTCCTTCGCTTGATGCATGAGGGGGGATCGTGCCGGAAAACGGGCAAGCGAGCTTCGGCCTTTCGTCCGAAGGCTATTGTGCATGATGACCAAAGCGGGGGGTGGCTAGTAGCGCAAGCCCACTCCCAGCAGGATACCCGAGATGACCTCGGTGTAGCCGATGCCGCTGTTGCGGCTGGTCTCGTCGGAGTAGCCCAAGGTGATGTAGGCCGGTCGGACGTCGAACATGAGGGCGATGGTAAAGCGCGACTGGAAGAGCGGGAAGATCGTGCCGTAGTCGAGGCTGCCGAAGTCCCGGAACAGGCTGCCTCCCACCAGGGGTAGGACCTGGTACTGCAGGCCCAACGAGAGCATGGGAAGCATGCGGTAGCGCAGGCCGAGGCCCGCCGTGGGCCCATGGTAGAACTGGGTCGGCGAGAACGGCAGGGTGTCGCCCGGCTTGGTGGACAGGACGGTCACATGCCGACCCATGTAGCCGAGCTGGGCCTCGGGCTCGAGCGCGCCGCCCAGGATGGGATAGCGCAGGACCAGCTGCGGCATGACCATGAGGTCCGTCCGGTTCTGGTGCACGCCCTCCGCCGCCACGTCGAAGGTCAAGGCCCGGGAGTCGAGACCAAAGCCCACCCATGGCCGGACCCAGTGCCGCAGCTCGACGCCGTTGATGCCTGCGGGATAGGCGAACACGGGACCCGGCGCGCCCTTGTAGTCCTGGAGGGACTCGACCTGCTGCCAGCGCAGCATGACAGTGGAGCCGAACCCCGGATCCTTCGGCCGGACGATCTCGCGCTCTTCGGGGACCGGCGCCAGGAATTCGGGCGGCGGCGTCACGGTGGGCGCGGGCGAGGGCCAGGCGGCCACGGGCCGGGGGGTGGGACTCGGAGTCGGAGTGGGCGCCGGGGTCGAAGCTGGGACGACCGGAACCACGGCC
>DATNQJ010000372.1:0-7055 GCA_036704085.1 Stenomitos sp. | reverse complement strand
GGACGTCCGCAACGAGGAAGAGTTTGCGGCCAGCCGGATCGAAGGCCGCCACGCCGTCACGACCGTCAACATCCCCTACTTCGATTTCATCGAGGACGACGCCGCGGCGATCGCGCGGATGCCCTTCAGCCGCGAGGACCGGATCGTCGTCCTCTGCGCCAAGGGTGGCAGCTCGGATTACGTGGCGGGCGTCCTGCGCGAGCAGGGGTATCAGGCCCTCAACCACGTGGGCGGCATGATCGAGTGGGCCGACTTCTACGACGCCCACGACGTGGTGGCGCCCAGCGAGGACTTCGTGCTCGTCCAGTTCGATCGTCCGGGCAAGGCGTCCCTGTCCTACCTGGTGGGCTCGCAGGGCGAGGCCATCATCGTGGATCCCAACCGCAACATCGCGCCCTACCTCGCGGAGGCCGAGCGCCGCGGACTGGTCATCAAGCACGTGATGGACAGCCACGTCCATGCGGATTACATCTCGGGCGGCCCTGCCCTCGCCGAGGCGACCGGCGCCACCTACCACCTGAGCGGCGCCTGCGGCTACCAGGGCGCGCTGCGGATCGATGCTACCCCCGGCCCCATCCAGATGGGCTCCCTGTCGCTCGAGAAGCTCGCCACGCCGGGTCACACGCCGGGCAGCATGAGCCTCCTGGTCGAGGGGCGTTACCTGCTCTCCGGAGACACGCTCTTCGTCCGCAGCGTGGGCCGTCCCGACCTGGGTGGCCAGGCCGAGCCCTGGGCCAAGCAGCTCTACCAGACGCTGTACGTCGATCTCGCCGAGCTGTCCGATGAGATCGAGGTCCTGCCGTCCCACTATTCCAGCTTCGAGGAGATGCGCGAAGACGGCGTCGTCATCGGCCAGCTCGGCGAGCTGCGCCGGACCAATGACGGCATGCAGGCCCGCAGCGAGGCCGAGTTCATCGCCTTCATCCGCGAGAACATGCGCCCGCAGCCCGAGACCTACGCCACGATCCGCAAGCTCAACCTGGCGGTCTTGCAATTGGACGAGGCCAAGATCACCGAGCTGGACCTCGGCAAGAACCAGTGCGCCGCCAGCCAGGGCGCCCCGTGCCCCTCGACCCTCAGCGCCGTGAAGTAAAGGAGAATTCACCATGTCGAACCTGATGGAAACCAAGACCCTCGATGCCCAGGGCCTCAAGTGCCCCATGCCCATCGTCAAGGCCAAGAAGGAGCTCGACGCCCTCACGCCGGGCGACGTCCTCAAGGTGATCGCCACCGACAAGGGCTCTGTGCTCGACTTCCAGGGCTGGGCCAAGACCAACAAGGCGGCCGAGCTCGTGAGCCAGGAGACGCTCCAGGGCGATCAGGGCCAGGAGCTCTACGTCCACTACATCCGACGCAAGTAGGAGGCACGATGATCGACGCAAAACCGCAGGAGCTCGCTGCTCTGGTCGAGCAGTTGAGCCGCCTCGAGGGCCGCATGAACGCCCTCGAGGAGCGCGTGGACACCGAGCTCTCCGAGATCCGGGAGAACCTCCCGGCCGATCGCGCGGCGATCGTGCTCTTCTCGGGCGATCTGGACCGCGTGCTCGCCGCCTTCATCATCGCCACGGGAGCGGCCACCATGGGCCTCGAGGTCTCCATGTTCTTCACCTTCTGGGGCCTCGGCGCCGTCAAGGAGCGCCGGGAGCTGGATGGCAAGAACCTGGCCGAGCGCATGATGACCCTCATGACGCCCGGCAATACCCTCGGACTGACGCCCTCCAAGATGGCCTTCTTCGGGGCCGGGGCCGTCATGCTGCGCCAGATGATGCGTGACAAGGACGTCTCCTCGCTCGAGGACCTGCAGGCCCTCGCCCAGGAGCTCGGCGTCAAGTTCGTCGCCTGCGAGATGAGCATGGACGTGATGGGCATCAAGCAGAGCGAGCTGCGGGCGGATTGCGAGCTGGGCGGCGTGGCCACCTTCCTCGGTGACGCCATCGGCTCCAAGTTGTCGCTGTTCATTTAGGAGGATCCATGGCACTCGGAATCTCGCTCGCAAAGGCCGGCAAGTGGCCCGGCATGGCCCTCGCCTTCGGGCTGGCGGTGGCGAGCTACAACCTCGCCACCCTGCCCGGCCTCAAGGTGATGGGCGCCTTGACGGTGGCTCTACTGGTCGGCATCCTCTGGCGGGCGGTGGCCGGCCTACCGGAGGTGCTGGTGCCCGGCACCAAGTACTCGGCGCGGACGATCCTGCGCCTCGGGATCGTCCTGATGGGCGCACGTCTCGACTTTGGCCTGGTCGCCAAGGCTGGGCCTCATGTCCTCCTGCTGGACGTGGTCATGATCTCCCTCGGCATCGCGGGCATCTCCTGGATCGCCCGCCGCTTCGGGGTGCCTGCGAAGCTCGGCATGCTGCTTGCGGTGGGCACGTCGATCTGCGGGGCGAGCGCGGTGGCCGCGGCGGCTCCGGTCACCAAGGCCGAGGAGGATGACATCACCCTGGCGGTGGCCCTCTGCGGCATCCTGGGCACGGTGGGCGTGCTGTTCTACGTGCTGGTGGGGCCCTTGCTCGGGCTCACGACCATGCAACTGGCCATCATGTCGGGCTCGACCCTGCACGAGGTGGCCCAGGTCATGGCCGCCGCCTTCACCTGGGGCACGCAGACGGGTGATATGGGCACCCTGGTCAAGCTGACCCGCGTGGTGATGCTCGCCCCCGCCCTGGTGGTGCTGGGAATCGTCACGGGCGGCAGCTCCGGGGGGCTGAAGTTCACCTGGAAAGAGCCTCCGGTGCCCTGGTTCGTCATCGGCTTCCTGGCCGTGGGCGTGGTGGGCTCGGTGGGCTTGATCCCGGCGTCGGCCAAGACCTGGCTCTCCAACGCGAGCGTGTTCCTGATGGTCATGGCCATGGCGGCCATGGGCCTGAACACCCACCTGGCGATGGTCAAGAAGGCCGGCATGAAGGTCATCTACGCGGGCCTGACGGGCTTTGCCCTCTTGGCTGCCACCAGCTACTCGATCATCCGCTTGCTGCACATCCACTAGAAGGAGGTTGAAATGGCAGCTCCGCAAGCTACCGCTGTGGCGACTCTCGCCCAACCGAACTGGGTGCGCCTCGGGATCCTCTTCGGCCTCCTGAGCACCCTCTCCATCGCCCTGTTTGCCCCGATCGGGGTTTCGACCACCTACCCGCGGGTGGTGGGGGCGTTGCTCGACAAGCTGATGCCGGGCTTCGAGCACGCCAGTCCCTATCTCTCCCAGCTGGGCGGCGCCATGAAGGGCGAGACCTTCTTGGTCGTGGGGCTGCTCGTCGGGGCCTTCGTGGCCGCTCGCCTGGGGCGCTCCCGGGTGAGCGAGGTGGAGCTCGTCCACGCGAACGAGACGGGCGTCTCCCGGCGCTACCTGAACGCCTTCCTGGGCGGCTTCCTGCTGCTGTTCGGGGCACGCCTGGCGGGTGGGTGCACGAGTGGCCATGTGATCTCGGGCATCTCCCAGCTCTCGCTCAGCGGCTTCGTGTTCGCCGCGGGCGTCTTCGCCACGGGCATCGTGACGGCCAAGCTCTTGAAGGGAGGACGGTAATGGACCTGCTCTACGGCCTGCTCGTGGGTATGGCGATGGGCACCCTCTTGCAGCGGGTGGGGGCCTCGAGCCCCCGGATGATCACCCGGAACCTGCGCCTCGAGAACCTGAGCATCATCAAGTTCATGGCCCTGACGATCGCCGTGGGCTCGGTCGGTTCCTATCTGCTCCAGCTCTTCTTGCCCATGCATTTCGTGATCAAGCCGTTGTACCTGGGCGTGCTCGCGGGCGGCCTCCTCTTCGGGGTGGGCTTTGCGGTGGCGGGCTACTGTCCCGGCACCTGCGTGGTCGGAGCGGCCGAAGGGCGCAAGGATGCCTGGTTCACGGTTGCCGGAGGGCTCTTGGGTGCGCTCGTGTTCACGCTCGTCTACCCGGCGGTGGAGGCCGGCTTGATCCGGCCATGGAACCTCGGTAAAGTGACGCTGGCCGACTGGCTCCACCTGCCCCCCCTGCTGGTGGCCCTTCTCCTGGCAAGCCTTCTGGTGACGGTGGTTTGGCGCCTGCCGACCGTGTCGCAGGTGAAGCCGTAACGAGGTTCTCATGGGTCGTCACCGGGCGTTTTCCTTGGCGGTGCTCGCGCTGGTCCTCACCGGCTGCTCCCATCGACCGGCCTTCGGGCCGCCTTCCGAGGAGAGCCTCCCCAACGACGCCTATGGCCAGACCGTTCGCTATGGCAAGCAGCTGGTCCAGCAAACGGGTGTCTACGCCAAGCCCTACGTCGGCAGCGCCCTGAGCTGTACCAACTGCCACCTGGATGCCGGTCGCCGTCCATTTGCGGCGCCCTTCGTCGGGGTGATGGCCACCTATCCCCAGTACCGTGCCCGGAGCGCTCGGGTGGACACGCTGGAGGACCGGATCAACGACTGCTTCCAGCGGAGCCTCAACGGCAAGCCGCTGCCGGAGAATAGCCGGGAGATGAGGGCGCTGGTCACCTACATGGCCTGGCTTTCGACCGGTCTGCCCATCGGCAAGAAGGTGGAGGGCATGGGCTTCCGGCGCCTGGCGCCCAAGTCCCCCCATCCGGCGTCTGGCAAGCCGATCTACGCCCAGAGCTGTGCGACCTGTCATGGATCGGAAGGCCAGGGGCAGGGCACGTTTCCACCCTTGTGGGGAGCGCGCTCCTTCAATATCGGAGCGGGCATGGCGCGCCTCAACACGGCCGCTGCCTTTATCCAAGCGAACATGCCCCTGGGGCACGGCAACACTCTGAGCGAGCAACAGGCCTACGACGTGGCGGCCTACGTCCTGAGTCACCCTCGCCCGGATTTCGCCGACAAGGCGTATGATTGGCCCAAGGGAGGCAAGCCTTCGGATGCCCCGTACTAAGGAGGAGACATGAGCACATTCTGGGACGAGCGCTTTCAGCAGGCAACCTATGTCTACGGGGAGGCCCCCAACGACTTCCTGGCGGCCAACTGGCAGCTGTTTCCCAAGGGCGAACTGCTGAGTCTGGGAGAAGGAGAAGGGCGTAATGCGGTCTTTCTGGCGGAGCAGGGCCTGAAGGTCACCGCCATGGATAGCTCCCAGGCGGGCCTTGCCAAGCTGGCCCAGCTCGCGGAGCGTCGAGGCGTCCAGGTACCGACCGAAAGAGGGGACCTCACCCAGGCGGACCTGGGCCATGAGCGCTGGGAGGGCCTCTACAACATCTTCTGCCATCTCCCCTCGGAGGCACGGCAGGCCCTCTACGGGCGAATCAAGCAAGCTCTCAAGCCGGGCGGCCTGTTCTTGACCGAGCAGTTCACGCCGGAGCAACTCAACTACACGAGTGGCGGCCCCAAGGACCCCGACATGCTGGTCACGTTGGACGAGCTCCGGCGTGCCTTCGGGGGGTGGGACGTCCTGGTCGCCTCCGAGGAGGTCATTCAGCTGGACGAAGGCCCGTTCCACCAGGGAGCAGCCTCCGTCGTTCGATTCATCGCACGCAAGCCCTGACGGGCGGACAAGGAGACGAAGATGCACTACTCGGTGGAAAAGTACGGTCTGGGCGGCAAGGTCAACCTCCGCTACGAGGAAGCCGTCGAGAAGACCAAGGAAGCCCTCAAGGGCGAAGGCTTCGGCGTCCTCTGCGAGATCGACGTCAAGGCGATCATGAAGGCCAAGCTCGACGTCGATCGGACGCCCTACGTCATCCTGGGGGCCTGCAATCCCAAGCTGGCTCACCAGGGTCTTTCGGCCGAGCCGGATCTGGGCCTGTTGCTGCCTTGCAACGTGGTGGTCTACCAGGATGATCAGGGCAGCGTCTGGGTGAAGGCCATCGAGCCCGGCAAGATGCTCTCGATCGTCGAGAACCCCGCGCTCGATCCCGTTGCCCAGCAGGTTCGGGAAAAGCTGGAGAAGGTCCTGGCCAGCGTTGCGGGTTAAGCGCTGATTGGCGTGGCAGGTGGGGACCGAATTTCGGTCCCCACCTGCCCGAACGCACTGCTGGAAGGGTCCGCCTAGCGGGGGCCTGCCGTGGTGGCCTCCCAGACCGGGAGCTTTTCAGGGGCCTGGTTGGCGAGGGTGGGGTGCTGGCGATCCTTGTCGGACAGCAGAACGTCGGAGATGGGCCACTCGATGCCCAGTGCCGGATCATCCCACGCGATGCCATGCTCCGAGGCCGGGTGGTAGTAGTCCGTGACCTGATACAGGAAGTCGCACTCCTCGGAGAGGACCACGAAGCCGTGCGCGAACCCGGGCGGGACGTACATCTGGCGGTGGGTCTGATCGTCCAGCACGACCCCGTGGTGCTTCCCGAAGGTCGGAGAGCCGCGCCGGATGTCGACGGCGACGTCGTAGACGGCCCCCCGCGCGACGTAGACCAGTTTGCCTTGCGGTTGGATGAGCTGGTAGTGAAGGCCCCGCAGGACCCCGCGGCGCGAACGCGAGTGGTTGGCCTGGACGAAGCGCGGGGTGATGCCGGCTTCTTGATACCGGTGCTCGGCGTAGGTCTCGAGGAAGAAGCCGCGCGGATCTCCGAAGGCCTTGGGCTCGATGACGATCAGGCCCGGAATCCCTGTTTGAATGACATTCATGGCGTCGCGAGGTCTCCCTTTGTGTATCCGCATGCCAGTTGGCCGCTCAGTCCGGATAAAGGATGCTAGCGCATATTAGCCGGCCTGGTCAAAAGCCACGTCCGTGCCCCTGGCTCAGGGCGCCCCGCCGGGGGCGAGCAGCGCCGCGACGGGGGTCGCCAGCACCTGACCCAACTTCAGCACGGCCATGGCCTGATCGAAGCGGGCGGCGATCGCCGCCGTCTGGGCCTGGTTGAGGGCCGTAAGGGCCTGAATCACCTCCAGGCTCGTTCCGACGCCCCCTTCGAAGCGCAGCCGGGCCAGGTGCAAGGCCTCCTGGGCTGTCGCAAGCTGGTCCCGCGTCAGCCGGATCCGCTCCTCGCTACTGAGCAGGGCCGCGCGGGCGGTCTCGAGATCGAGCGTGGCCGCTTCCTGCCGAGCCTGCAGGGTGAGTGCCACCCGCTCGGCCTCCAGGCGGGCCTGATCCACCTGGGCTGCCTGCCGTCCGGAGTCCAGGAGCTTCCAGGTGAGGGTCCCGATCACGCTGAC
>DATNQJ010000371.1:0-12730 GCA_036704085.1 Stenomitos sp. | reverse complement strand
AGGTGAACCCGGCCAACGCCTTGGAGATGGGGAAGCTCGCCACCCAGCTCAAGGGCCACGTCCTCACGGACGGCCTGAAGACCCAGACCAAGCTCAAGGACACGACCTTCCTCACGGCCATGAAGGACCTCCTGCTGGGTGGCAAGAAGGCCCTTGCCGAGGCACCCAAGCTCCCCCCGTCGGACCTCGGCACCGACTTCGCCCGCGCTCACCTGACCCAGGCCTCCTTCTACCAGGGCGTGCGCGTCGGCGCCGGAGTGAACGCCTGGGGCGGGCTCTCCTTCGACCGGGACGGCACGCTCGGCCTGGGTGGCCTGGCCAAGGGGCTCGGCCTGGACTTCAAGAAGGACCTCAAGCCCCACCAGGTGCCGACCCAGGTCGAGAGCTGGCAGAAGGTCCTGGGCAGCGGCCTGGACCTGTTCAACTCCATCCTCACGCCGAGCGCCGGCATGGCTGGCAACTTCGACGTGGGCCTCGAGCACACGCTGGACTTCGACCGCGGCCGCTACCTCAAGACCACCATGGCCCTCAACAGCGATCGCAGCCTCATCATGCAGGGCGGCGCCTACGGCGCGTGGTTCAGCAACACCGTGGGCCCCGGCCACCGCTATGCCCTCACCTTCGATGCCAACGGCCTCCAGGGCGTCGACTACTCGATGCGCATGGAGGTCGGCGACGGCCTCAAGCGTCAGAAGACCTTCGAGAAGCAGCTCAACCGCAAGCTGGACTCCCTCTTGCCCAAGAATCGCAAGAACGACCCGGTGGTCGTGACCTACTCGCTCAAGAAGGATGCGCTCGGCCAGCTGAAGGCCATGACCCCTGACCAGCTGCGCAACGCGCTGCCCGAGGTCTTCCAGCACCGCGATCAGTTCGACCTCAGCCGCCTGATCAGCTCGCACGGCGATCGCTTCGAGGTCGGCGGCTGGTTCGGCGTCGGCCTCGGCCCGTTCGTCGGCGTCCGGGCCAACCTGGCCGCCGAGCACACGACCATCGGGGTGCGCACGGCCGTCCATGCCCCGGCCGATCCGCTGCCCGCCGATCGCCCCTGGACCCTCCGGCAGTTCTAGCCGGCAAGGGCTATAATTGGGGGCATGAGCAGCCCACGCATCTACAACCTCTTTCCCAAGCTCGTCGGCAGCATGGCCGGCTGGATCGACCACCTGGATCGGATCCGCGACATGGCGTTCGACTGGGTCTACGTCAATCCCTGGCACTACCCGGGTTATTCGGGCAGCCTGTACTCCGTCAAGGATTACTACCGCTACGCCGACCTGTTCCTGCAGGGCGACGAGCCGGGCGACGTCCAGCTCTCACGCTTCATCGACGCGGCGCATGCCCGTGGCCTCAAGGTGATGATGGACCTCGTCATCAACCACACGGCCTTCGACGCGGAGCTCACGAAGTCGCACCCCGAGTGGTACCAGCACGAGGCGGACGGCAGCATCAAGCATCCCGGGTGCCTGGATAACGGGGGGTGGGTCTCGTGGGGCGACCTCGCGCAGATCGATCACCTGGGTCCGCACCACGATGCGCTGTGGGCCTACTGGCTAGAGATGATGACCCACTACCTCTCGCTCGGGGTGGATGGCTTCCGCTGCGATGCGGCGTATCACGTGCCGCTCGCCGTCTGGCAGTACCTCTTGCCGGCGGTACGCGAGCGCTACCCCGAAACCCGGTTCTTCGGAGAGACGCTCGGCTGCCCGGCCAAGGACATCGTGGCCCTGGCGGAGGTGGGCTTCGACTACGTCTTCAACTCCAGCAAGTGGTGGGACCTCCAGTCGGACTGGTTCCTGAAGGACTACCGCAAGTGGGTGGGATGCGCACCGTCGATCTCGTTCCCCGAGAGCCACGACACGCCGCGCTACGCGGCGGAGGTGGGCGGAGACGAGGCCGCGATGCGGCAGCGCTACTGTTTCGAGGCCTTGCTTTCGGCGGGCGTCATGATGCCCATCGGCTACGAGTTCGGCTTCTGCACGCCCATCGACGTGGTCAAGACGCGGCCCGAGGCCTGGGAGACCCCGTACTTCGACTTGCGGGACTACCTTCGCGAGGTGAACTTGCTCAAGGTCGAGTACCCCATCTTCGGGATGGATGGCGACCTGGTGCCCGTCAAGACCGAGAATCCCTACGTCGTGGCCCTGATCAAGCAGTCGTTCGACAAGCGCCACAAGGCGCTGTTGGTGCTGAACGCCGATCGCCACCACTGGCACCGGGCGCACCTGCCCAAGATTGCCGACGAGATGGGGGTCGCGGACGTGGTGGACGTGTCGCTGGGGCACCGGATGGCGAACGTGCCGGAGTCGCTGGTCTACGACCTGCATCCGGCCGAGATCAAGGTGTTCGTGGGGATCAACGAGTATGTCACGCATCAGGTGTTAGTGGGGTAACCGCCCCTCCCACTCTTTGGCGCACGGGGAAACATCTGTCGCCTCACCCCAAGCCAACAAGTTCCTACCTCACCGGTCATGCAGATGCCATGGACCAACCTGGACGCTTCGACCTCGGTCCCAAGCTCCAGCAACGACGCTAAAGAGACGATGCCCCCGCACCCTTTTGGTGCGGGGGCATCGTCTTGGTTCCGTGAGTCTTACGTAAAGATCCCCAAGATCCATTGCCTTCATTAAAGAATTCTAATACATTCATTAAAACTGATTTATAGAAATTTTAAATAAAAAGGAGCATACATCCGTGAACAAGACTTGGGTAGCCATTCTGGCCTTTACCGCGATGACCACCGCATGTGGCACGATTCCCTCGGTGAATCAGACGGCGGCTTCTGTTGCCTCCAAGAGCGGCCTTGCGTTCAGCAACGCGGTGATCAAGGATGCCGGCCTGAAGGGGAACCGCACCCTGGCCATCCAGTTGGCAGATCCGACGGTGTCGGGCTATACCTCGCAAGCCATCGTCCACAAGTGGGTCAAGAACGACATTTTCCAGTACGAGGTGACCCTCAAGCACTTCGACGACAACAGCGGCTCGTACGTCGACTTCTCCCCCGCCGTGACCGTCGTCGTTCCCCAGAAGGGCGCCAATGGGGCGATGGACAAGGCCGTCTTCACGGGCCTCAGCCAGGGCATGAAGTACCGCACCGAGATCGTCGCCAAGGGCAACAACGGCGGTACGGCGGCCGACCTCGTCCTCAACAGCAAGGTCCCGACGACGGCCGACTACGACTTCACGGCCACGCAGGACGTTGAGGACACCCTCAGCCAGAGCGTGGTGATCACCTTCGATCCCGTTGCCTTCAATGGCTCGGCCAACACCGTGATCACCGGGCCCAGCGATGGAACCTACAGCAATCCCAACGGAACCCCCACCGGCTCCGCGGCCAAGGTGCTGAACATCAGCACGCACGTCGCCATCAACGCCTGGGGCTGGGATATCATCGGGACCTCGGTGAGCGGCCTCGACATGTCGCCGGTCATGTGCAGCGACAACCAGATGCACAAGCCCAACACCTTCATCGCCTACCCGCTCGACGGTAGCCTGAACCTCAGCACCATCCACGCGTCCTACCCCAACTGGTTCGACGCGACCACCGGCAGCGGCAACTTCGAGTGGTGGATGTACACGGGCGAGTGGGCCCAGTACGGCGTTCACACGGTCGGCGTGAAGGCGGCCTACAACGATGCCAACGGTGTCACCGGCTACAGCGCCCAGCAGGGCACCGCGACCTTCTAATCAGCACCGTCAGAAGCATCAAGAGCGGGGACTCCATCCGGAGTCCCCGCTCTTTTTGGTTCGTTTCAGTCGGAAGGTGTCTCGTCTGGTGGTTCCGCCCTGCTAGACGCTTGCCGCAGTCTTGCTCTCAACGGGCGTCACCAGCGACACCGTCATCACGTCCGGATGGAACAGCTCCTCGAACCGCAGCTGACCGTCGGCCACCGTGATGCCCTCCATGAGCGTCGGCACCTGGAACAGGTCCGCCTCCTCGAAGAGGTACTGCGTGAACTCGTACGACAGGTGCTCCGGCGAGTTGAATACCCGCAGAAACTCGCCGATCTTGCGGTTGCGCGCCCGGTTGAAGGCCGCCTGCGAGATGCCCTGCCGCTTGATGCGCTCGATGCCATCCCGGATGCGCTCGATGAGCTGATCCGGAGCCTCCGTCTCGCCACCGACGTACGCGAAGCTGAAGCCCGCGTTCGATTCGTAGTCGTACCCGAAACTCGGGTCGATGAGCCCCGCATCGTCCAGCTCCTGATACAGATCCGAGCTCTTACCGAACACGGTGTCCATCAGGATCCGGGTCGTCAGGTCCCGCCGGATGAGGTCGTGCCCCGTGAGCCCCACCTCGCGCTCCTTGAAGCCGATCATGCACAGGGGCTTGGCGATGGAGAGCTTCAGCTCGCTGCGGCGGTTCGCGATGGTCGCGGGCTCCGCCTCGAAGTGTCGTTCGATGGCCGCCTGCGATCCAAAATCTTTGGCCGCCTGATTGTCACGCACGAGCGTCATGATCCGCTCGGCGTCGAAATCCCCCACCACCACGAGCACCATGTTTGTGGGGTGATAAAACGTCTTGTAGCACTTCATCAAGTTGTCGACATTGATCTGATAGATCGACTCGATGGTGCCCGCGATGTCGATCCGGACCGGGTGCTGGTGGAAGAGGTTCTCCAGGAGCTGCCGGTAGCCGCGCCAGAAGGCCTGGTCCTCGTACATCCGGATTTCCTGCTCGATGATGCCCTTCTCCTTCTCGACGTTGGCATCGGTCAGATAAGGGCGCTGCACGAAGTCCAGGAGCGTCGTGAGGTTCTTCTCCACCTCGCCGGTCGCCGAGAAGAGGTAGCTCGTCCGGGTGTGGCTCGTGAAGGCGTTCGCCGAGGCCCCCTGGGTCGCGAACTTCATGAACACGTCGCCTTCCGGCTCCTCGAAGAGCTTGTGCTCGAGGAAGTGGGCGATCCCGTCGACGACCTTGATCTCGGGCTGGCCCTCGATGTTGAAGTGGTTGTCGATGGACCCGTAGCGCGTGGAGAACATGGCGTAGGTCTTGGCGTAGCCGGGCTTCGGAATCAGATAGACCGTCAGCCCGTTGGGCAGGACCTCGAAGTAGGTCGTCTCCTTGAGGGTGTCATACGTGGTCTTAAGCATGGGTCGCCTCCACCGTCTCCTTGTCCCGCAGGAAGTACACCGTGTCCAGTGACAGCAGGGCTGCCATCGCCTTCAGGTCGTCCACCCCGACCTGCTCGATCTGACTCAGGAGCTCCTCGACGGGACGCTCGGTGTGCTCGATGCCCTGAACGTAGGCGAAGTGCGCCATGGACCCGGGCGAGTCGGCCATCTCGCGGTAGTCGTTCTTGAGCATCTCCTTGGTCTGGATGAGCTCGTCCTCGCAGACGTCGCCGTTGGCGATCGCCGTCAGCTGCTCGTGGATGATGGCCACGGCCTGGTCGTAGTTCTCGATGTTGATGCCCGCCTGGATCATCAGCAGGCCCTTGTGCGACTCGTAGCGCGAGTAGGCCGAGTAGGCGAGGCTCGCCTTCTCGCGGACGTTGACGAACAGCTTGGAGTGGGCATAGCCGCCAAGCACGCCGTTGTAGACCACCATCCGCGGGTAGTCCGCCGAATTGAACGTCACGGGGGTCCGGAAGCCCATCACGAGCTGACCCTGGTTGACCTCGAACCGGTCGACGACCTCCTTGGGGGAGGTGTCGGCCTTCGGCTTGACCACCGTCCCAGGCACGGTCTGGAGGCGCCGCTCGGGGAAGGCGAGGCGCTGCCGCAAGAGGGCCTCGACCCGCGCGGGATCCACGTCGCCGATCACGTACACGTCCATGGGGCTCGTGGCGAGCCACTGCCGGTAGTGGTCGGTGAGGCGGCGCGCGTCGATGCCGGGCAAGTCCTCGATCCGCCCGTACGAGAAGAGCCGGAAGTCCTCGTCGGCGCACATGGCCTCGGTGCAGCGCAACGACGCATAGCGCCCCTTGTTGTTGAAGAGGCTCTCGATACGCTTTCTCAGGGCCTCCTTCTCGAGCTCCACGAACGAGTTGCGAAACACCCCGCTGTCCAGGGCCGGATCGAGCAGCACGTCGGCCATGAGCTGGATCCCCTCGTCGAGGATCGCCGGCGCGTGCGCAAGGTACTTCTCGTTGGGCACCTCGAGCTCGAACTGGGCCACCTGCCGCTCGCCGATCTTGAACATGGCGCTGTCCAGCGAGGCGCCATAGAGATCGTCGAGGCGCTCGGTCAACGCCTTCACGCTCGGCAAGGTGCGGGTTCCGCGCTGCAGCACGGCCGGAATCAAGGAGTTGAGGGTGACGGTCTCCGCCTTGAGGGGCGACAGGACGTTGAGCACGACCGTCGTGGTCTTGAACTTGTCAGTGGGCAGCACATGGATGCGCAGGCCGTCTGCCTCGCTGGTGGTAAACCTCATCTCCATCGCCATCTCCCTTCTCTTCTGTAGCATCCCATCCTAGCAGACCCCTGGGCGGCGGTGTATGCTCGCCCGCGTCTTTACAATGCGATACAATAGCCTGACGCTTGCCCGGTAACGGAACCCCTCGCCCCAGCCCACCCCTCACCGAAGGAGTCGCTCATGGACGGTAAGATTCGGGACCCCGAGCAGATCATCGCCCTCTTCAACCACAACGTGGGCCTCGAGCATGGGGCCATCTTCCAGTACCTGACGCATGCCTACGCCATCGGCGAAGCGGGCGTCGGAGCGGAGATCATCAACATCTCCCGCTCCGAGATGCGCCACCTGAAGTACTTCGCGGGCATCATCACCGAGCTGGGCGGTACTGTGACCCTCGAGCGCCCGAACGTGCTGGTGCGCGCGGACTCGATCGTCGAGATGATGCGCCTGGGCGTCGAGGCCGAGGGAGACGCCATCCGCGACTACACCTCCCAGCTCGATCGGATCGACCATCCGGGCGCCCTGCGCATCCTGGAGCGGGTCATCATGGACGAACAGTTCCACCAGACGCAGTTCGCGGGCTTCGAGGCCGAGGTGCGCGAGATGGCTCAGAAGGCCTCCTACCCCAAGCAGGGGACTCCCACGGACCCGGCCCTCGTCCAGATCCTCCAGGAGGCCTTCCAGGACGAGTACAACCACCTTTTGACCTACCTGCGCCATTACTTCCAGGCCGACGACTGGGAGGCCAAGGACTTCCTGTTCGAGAACGCCTACTGGCGCATGAAGCACATGAGCCTGATCGCCGACCACATCAACGAGGAGAACGCGGATCCCAACTTCCTCTGGAACCCTCGTCCGGTCGAAGGCAGCCTCGCCGAGCGGGTCGCCCAGGCCATCGAGCTCGAGCAAACGGACCTCGGCAACTACGTGCGCCGCTCGGGCTGCCCGATCCCGCCCGAGGTGCGCGAGCTGTTCAAAAACATCACGGGGCACGCCCGGTACCAGGAAGGGCAAATGAAGCTCCTGCGGGACCTCATGACCACCCCTGGCCATGCGGCCCCCGGCTACGCGCCCTTCGGAGGCCCCGGGCCCATGGGGCATCAGATGCCGGTCGCAGGTCGCGCGCCCGAGGAGCATGGCCCGGCGACGCCGCACGGCGAGAGTTTTGAAACCGAAGTGCCGCCCGCACGTCCGCAACAGCCTTCCCTGACCGTGGGCAGCCTGCTCAACCTGCCCAAGCCCTAGATCCTGGCTGCCCAGCCTCATGCTTGAGCCCCACAACCCTCCGTTCGTGCTGAGCCTGGTCGAAGTACGAACGGTTCCTTATCGATTCCGTCACAGACGCCCAGCGCCGGGTAAATAAGATCGCAGTGGCATCCCGCACGATGGAGTCGGCATGATCGTCTGCGTGAACACCTATGAGGTCCCGCCCAGCGCGGGGGATAAGTTCGAGCACGCCTTCGCGGCGGTCATCGAGTTGCTCAGGCTCAAACCGGGCTTCTGCGGCGTGCGCCTGCACCGGGCTAGCGACGGCTCGGGCAAGTACATGACCTATGCGGAGTGGGACTCCCTGGACCACCAACGCGAGGCCGGCAAGGACACGGCCCTCGCCCCCAGGATGAAGGCCGTCCTCGCCATCGCCCGGCCGAGCGCCGAGTGGTTCGAAACGGTCCTGGATAGCCGACTGAGCTAGTCGTCTGCCGCCCCGCCCCCTGCAGGCAAGGACTTGAAGAGCCGCCCGAGGCGATGCGCGAGCCCCCGGAACAAGGAGGCCTCTTCGGGCTCGAGGAGGGCCCGGGACAACACCCGCCGGATCACCGCCTCCTTTTGCGATCGATTGTGCGCCTTGAAGAAGCCCCCGGCCTGCAATGCCTCGGCGAGATCCGCCGCCACGCGGTCGACCTCGGGCCCCAGGCCCGTGGCGGGCGTTCCCTCGGCGGGCGCGGGCTCCATGGACGCCAGGAGCCATTCGTAGGCCATGATCATGACGGCCTGGGAGAGGTTGAGGGAGGGATTCTCACCGGTCGGGATGCGCACGATCTGGTGGCAGCGGCGCATGGCCTCGCGGGTCAGCCCATTCTTCTCATTGCCGAAGACGAGCGCGATCTCGCCGCCGCCCGCCACGTGACGCGCCGCCAGCCGGGCGGCCTCGCGCGGCAGCAGGAGCGGCACGTCCTGAAAGGCATGCTGGGTGGTTCCTACCGCCAGGCTGACGCCCTCGAGGGCTGCCTCCAGGGAGGGCACGACCTGCGCACGCTCCAGGATGGACGTGGCGTGTGAGGCCAGCTTGTGGGCGTTGGGATGGTCGGGCAGGGCCGATCCCGGCTCCGCGATCACCAGGCGGTCCAGGCCGGAGTTGTCCATGGCGCGCGCCACGGAGCCGATGTTCTCGGGAAAGAAGGGGTGGACGAGCACGACCCGGGTTTGGGAGAGCAATGAGGGCGTCGCCATGTCAGCGATCGCCCTCAGCGGCCATGATTCATGCGGGCCTCCTAGCCACGAAGTCGGAAAGTGATCCGACCGCGGGTGAGGTCATAGGGACTCAGCTCGACCTTGACCTTGTCGCCAGGCAGCACTTTGATGAAGTGCTTACGCATCTTGCCGGCCAGGTGAGCCAGCACCGTGTGACCGTTGGGAAGGTTGACCCGGAACATTGCGTTGGGCAATGCCTCCATGACGGTCCCTTCCAGTTCGATCATGTCCTCCTTTAGCATCCAATCCCCCCTTTCTGTCCGCCAGCGAAATTTCGGCGGGTAATAACGGCATTATAACCGGCTTTCAAGTAAAACAACACTGGGCGGCACGGAGAACGGCCGCCCAGTGCGGCTTTCACTGGACTTTATCGCGCCTTCGGCGCCCGAATGTCCAGGATGGAACGGCCTGTCGGCCTGTCATTGGACATATCGACTAGAATTTCCAAAACTTGACCGGGTCGGCATTAAATCTTGCTAGAGATTCCCGCGCCGGTCCTGTTCGCGCTCGATCGACTCGAAGAGGGCCTTGAAGTTGCCCTTTCCGAAGCTCTCGGAGCCACGGCGCTGGATGATCTCGAAGAACACCGTCGGGCGGTCCTCGAGCGGCTTGGTGAAGATCTGGAGCATGTAGCCCTTGTCATCCACGTCCACCAGGATGCCGTGTTCCTTCAGGACGTTGAGGTCCTCCTGGAGGGTGCCGACGCGCGTGAGGAGATCCTCGTAGTACGAGTCGGGCGTCGAGAGGAACTCCACGCCGTTGGCGCGCAGCTGCTTGACGGTGGCGACGATGTCGTGGGTGATCAGGGCCAGGTGCTGGACGCCAGGAGCGCCGTAGAACTGGATGTACTCCTCGATCTGCGACTTCTTCTTGCCCTCGGCGGGCTCGTTGAGCGGGAACTTGATCCGCTCGTTGTCGTTGGCCACGACCACCGAGCGCAGCGCGGAGTACTCCGTGCTGATGTCCTTGTCGTCGAAGTTGGCGAACTGGTGGAACCCGAAGATCTGGCGGTAGAAGTCCACCCACGAGTTCATCTCGTTCCAGCCGACATTGCCGACGACGTGGTCGATGTACTCGAGACCGGCGGTGGGCATGTCGAGCCCCTTGGCACTCACGAAGCCGGGCAGGAAGACGCCGTTGTACGCCTTGCGCTCGACGAAGGTGTGGATGGTGTCGCCGTAGGTGGCCACCGCCGCGAGCACGACCTTGCCGTGCTCGTCACTGCGCTCGACGGGCGCCATGACACTCGTGCCACCGCGCGACACGGCGAGATCGTGTGCCAGCTTGGCATCCTCGACCCACAGGGCCACGTCCTTGACACCATCGCCGTGCTGCTTCACGTGCTCGGAGATGGGGTGGTCGGGGGTGAGGGCGGTGCTCAGCACGAAGCGGATCTTGTTCTGCTGGAGCACGTAGCTCGCGCGATCGCGCACGCCCGTCTCGGGGCCCGCGTAAGCGACCAGATTGAAGCCGAAGGCCTTCTGGTAGAAATAGGCAGCCTGCTTGGCATTGCCCACGTAGAACTCGATGTAATCGGTGCCATGAATCACGATGGTCTCCACAGCAGCTTGGACGACACTGGCCATTAAGATGGAACCTCCTTTTCAGACCCTCCATTATATCGAGCGGCGATGCGAACGTCACGGTCGTGGTCCCGAGCGAGGGTTGACCCGGCCGCAACCGGCTGCGTAAGGTGAGACCTGTCACGGAACGTGAAGGGTGCGAGCGGAGTTCGAAGATGGCGAAACTCGGGCGTCAGGAAGACCTACCGGAGCTCATCGAACCTCGGAACCTGCCGCCGGAGTTCCAGGAGCTCAATCGCGACGTGCGCGAACAGCTGGCCAACGGGTCGACGACGGACCTCGGCAATGGACCGGGCGAGGTCGGCGCTCCTCAGGAGCCGCGTCCCCTGCAGGCCCAAACCACGGCTCCCAGGGTCAACTCCCTGGCGTGGATGCAGGGGATCGAGCCGCTGCCCGCCGAGGACGGGGTACCGGCCGAGCTGCGCGACACGCCCCAGTCGGCGCTCGAGAGCATGGAGCCCATCTTCGAAGGCGAGCATCCGCCGCAGCACCGCCAGTCGGGCGTGTCGCCGGGAAACGCCGAGGCCGAAGACGAGGATCCGGATCACCCCTACGGGGGATAAGCACTGCCGCAAGCCCCCGGACGGTCATCGTCCGGGGGCTTGCGGCAGGCGTCACTCCGGCGTAGGCCGGAGTCCACCTCAGGGCGCTACGGCAACCGCCTCAAGTGGGCGACGGTGGATTCCGGCCTGCGCCGGAATGACGGGAGCGGCGACCCGATGCCTAACGGCTGCTCAGACCACGCTAGTAGCGCGGATAGCCACCGACCTGCCGCGCGTACTCCTGGTAGGCCGCGCCCGGCATGCTCGACGAGTTGTGGACATGGCCCAGGGCCGCCAGCTTCTCCTCGCGGGGCGCGTAGGAGCGCACGATCCGCTCGCAGGTCTGCTCCCAGAGGTTCCGCTCCCGCCGGGCCCACGTCTGGTTGGGCATGCGGTAGTACTGCTGGTTGAGCATCTCCATCTGCCGGTCATAGTCGTCGAGGATGCTCATCAGCTGACGCCCGTACGACGTCTCGGGCGGGATGGGCGCGGGCACCGGGTAACGGCGGTAATCAGGATAGCCACCGTACGGATCGCCATAACGGTCGTCGTAGCGTCCCCGACCGAACAGGACGTCGATGACGCCGACAAACCAATCGAGCACCCCACCCTGGGCCCGCAGGTCCGCCGCAGGTGCCGCCGGCACGCCCAGCGCCAGCTGATCCGGAGCCATGCCGAGGGATTGCGTCGCCTGCTCGCTCGACACCGGTGCGACCATCGTCGGAAGCGGTCCCAGGCGCGTCGCCGTCACTGCTTGAATGCTCACGTCTCTCTCCTAAGTTTAAGGGAAAGCTAAGGTACGTTTAATATATGACTTAAGAGGGAGCAACTTTCGTTAAGATTAGATTAAGTCGCCGGGGCCTTCCTCGGCGCCACCCGACAAGTCCGCCAAGCGAGAGCATAATTGGCTGCTGGCGGCGTATTCGCCGCGTCACAACGTGCATGCTGTCACGGTTCGCCGCGCGACGCGTGGTATGATCGAGCCATGATCGGCAACCTTGAGGCGCAAGGGCAGGTCCGATTCCGGTTTGGACGCCGCGAACAGGTCGTGCTCTACAAAAAGAAGGACGAGACCACCCGGCACCTTCTCTTGAAGGCAGCCGCCTATGCGCTGTTCTTTCGGGATCACGAGGGGCTGGAGTTCGACACCAAGCTGCGCTACAAGTTCCCGGGTGACCTGGTGGCCGTGGATGCCACGGGTGAGGCCACCTTCTGGGTGGTGGTCGACGACCTCAACCTGACGCGCCTCGAGTACACCGTCCGGCACGTCCACGCGCCCGTCATCCTGCTGCTGCAGGAGCCGGACCTCGACTCGGTCGTGGCCCTCATCCGGCGCAACGTCCACTACAAGTACACCCACCGCCACCTGACGCTCTACAACTTCGTGGAACCCGTCGAGGGGTGGCTGGATCCCGAGCTGGTGATGATCCCGGACGCCAGCTACGACGTCTTCCACTTCTAGACCGCCCGGCCTCGCCCGCTGAGGTGCCCAATCCCGTCTGTCTCTTGCCGAATGCGCCAGATGCGCCATAATTCGGCCAGAGAAGGAGGGGGGCCATGACCGTCATCTTCTTGCATGACCTCAATGCCGCCGGCTTCCAGGACCTCGATGCGCTCATCGCGGAGGCGGACAACCGTTACGGCACGGCGATCGCCGACCGCCTCTGTCCCCATAACGGACCGCTCGGGTCGTCCCAGGAGGTCGCCGCCATCCTGCCGGATGATATGCCCGCCGAGGACATGGAGCTGATCGGAAACCTCGTGACCTTGAGTGACTACCA
>DATNQJ010000370.1:0-5377 GCA_036704085.1 Stenomitos sp. | reverse complement strand
GAGGAAATGGCGGACGTCGTGCTCTTCTTCGCCAAGATTCCCCTGCTCCGGGACCTCGGTTACAAGCTCTACGGAGCGCTCACGCGCCCCAAGCAGGATCTGCCCCAGGTCGGCAACCTCGGCACCCTCACCCCGACCCTCTCGCGCGGCGCCCAGCCCACCGAAAAGGGCTTCGAGACCCTCAAGTCCCAGGGAGTCCAGACCGTCATCAACCTGCGCCCCGAGGCCAACTGGGAAGCGCCCATGGTCAAGCAGCAGGGGATGAACTACGTGTACCTGCCGCTGCCCGCGGTCGGAGCGCCGACCAACGAACAGGCCATGCAGTTCCTCAGCCTGGTCACGGACCCCAAGAACGGCAAGGTCTTCTTTCACTGCCAGCACGGTGCCGATCGGACGGGGGCCATGGCGGCCGCCTACCGGATTGCCGCCCAAGGCTGGACCGCCGATCAGGCGATCGCCGAGATGTACCAGTACAACTTCCACGCGGGTTTCGAGGATGCCAAGCTCGACTTCGTTCGCTCGTTTGCAGCGTACTGGCAGGGCCTCGACTCCCAGACCAAGGCGTCTGTCCTCCACCGCTCGCTGGACCTGACCGCCTAGCCTGGTTCCGCACCGGGTTCTGCTCCGTACCAGACCAGCGTAACCGAAGAGTTTGGGCACTTGGCATGCGAGCGAGCGCATGCCCGAGGGTTCCTGACCTCTAAGTTACGGAGCGGATGCTCTCGCCCATCGATAAGCAAGCCCTCTCCTGCCGAAACGTTGGAACCGGCGCTCCATCGAGCTGAGCCGGGATCCCCTATCGTCGAGCTTGTCGTTCCGGTCGTCTTCCGAACGACGGTTCCTCTCGCCACGAGAATAGGAGGTTTCCCACTCATGCAAAGATTCATCCTGCCCATGGCCCTCTTGAGTCTGCTCGCGACGACGGTCGGATGCGCCCAGCGCATGCCCACCGCCCCGACGGTGCCCAGCCAGGATCCGGCCTCCAACCCGACGGTCTCCGATGCGAGACAGATCCAGGATCTCGGCGGGTCGGGCGGCATGCGCTCCCGCATGATGACCACCACCCGTCGCCGCGGCATGGGCCACCACAAGATGGCCATGCGCAAGCACAAGTTCCTGTTCTTCCGGGGCGTCTACATCGAGGTCGATAACCCGGTCCGCAGCGGCATGCGGCGCGCGGACACCACCCGGCGCCGGGACGGCACGGGCCGCCGGGCAGCCACGACGACCCGTCGGCGGAGCTTCCACTCTTACGGCACCACGATGGACTAAGTATGCCGGTCGGCGAGGGCTTTCCACCGGACGGCCCTCGCCTCCATGCTCAGCGGCGGGTGGCCTGGAGGCGGTCCAGGCGGAGGCGATCGCCCTCGTCGAAGAGCACGCGGAACGTCAGCAGGATCATACCGAGCAGGCCCAGGGCGGTGGCCGAGGCGATGACGAACATGATGACCACCTGGTAGCGCACGGCCGTCGCGGGCGGGGCACCGGCGAGGATCTGGCCCGTCATCATGCCGGGCAGGCTCACGAGGCCCATGACCATCATCGAGTTGATGGTCGGGATCATGCCGGTGCGCATGGCCGTCCGAACCTCGGGATGGGCGGCCTCCCAGCGGGAAGCTCCCAGGGCCAGGAGGGTCTCCAGGCGATCGCGCCCGTTCGCCACGTCGCCCATGAAGCGATCGGCCGCGAGCGAGATCCCGCTCATCATGTTGCCGAGCACCATGCCGAGCACCGGAATCATGTACTGGGCGTGGTACCAGGGCTGCACCCGGAGGATCCCCGCCACCGCGAGCCCCGTCACGAGGAAGGCCGCGGAGAGGATCGAGACGAAGCTGCTGAGGAAGATGCCGGCAAACCGGTAGCTCGTGCGCTGAACCGCATCGTAGCTCGCCAAGGTGGCCATCACCAGGCTCACGAGCAGGATGGGCCCGGGCGAGGCCAGCGAAAAGAGCCAGTTGAGCACCAGGCCCACGAGCAGCAACTGCGCGGTCATGCGCACCGCCGCCACCAGGAGGGACCGTTCGAGTCCGAGCTTCAGTCCCATGGAGAGGCCAATGTTGATGAACATCAGCATCCCGGCGAGGATCACCTGACCGATCGTAAGGGGAGCGCTCGTCATGGGGCGACGCCCGTCAAGGCGATGCGACGCGTGACGACCCGCGCAAGCTGATCGGCGTCGTGGCTGGTCCAGAGGCACGCGCGGCGCGGGTCATGGCCGACCCACCCATCAATCAGCGCTTCCGCCCGTCGGGCCGCGGTCGGGTCGAGGGAGGCGGTGGGCTCATCCAGCAAGAGGATCCAGGGGTCGAGCAGCAGGGCCCGGACCAGCGCAACGCTCTGGCCTTCGCCGCCCGACAACTGGGAGACGTCCTGCTGCAAGAGAGCAGCCGGGCGCCCCAGGGCCTCGAGATACTCCACCGCACGCCGCTCCTCGTACCGTTTACCACGGTGAACCTTCAACTGGAAGGGCCGCTGGAGGTTCTCGGCCACGCTCCCCTCCAGCATGACGGGGCGCTGAGGCAGATACATGACATGCGCGCGAAACGCGGGCGTCCCCCACTCCGTGGGCGAGCGCCCTGCGAGGGTGACCCGGCCCTCCTCGGGAAGATCCAGGGCGGCCAAGGTGCGCATCAGCAACGTCTTTCCCGTCCCGGACGGGCCGACCAGGCCGAGCCGGTCTCCTCCGTGCACGCTGAAGGACAGGTCCCGCCAGAGCCAGTGGGTCCCGGGCTTGCGCCCCAGCCCGACGGCCTCGAGCAACGGGCTAGGAGACGTCATGGCGGCCCTAGCCGAGTCGCCGGTAGCCACCGAAGTAGAGCAACGGCCCCGCGGTCTTGATGGTCCGCAAGGCCAGCACCTCGCCGAGGTACAAGGTATGATCCCCGCCGTCGTACGTCGCCCAGAGGCGACAGGCCAGGTTCGCCATGCCGGACTCGACCATCGGAACCCCCTCGTGCCAGAGGTAGCTCAACGTGGCCTCCACCTGCGGGTCCTTCTTGCCCGCGAAGTGATTGGACACGTCCTCCTGGTCGGCCGCGAGGATGGTGACACCGAAGACCTTCGACTCCTGGATCAAGGCATTCATGCCCGACTGCTTGCCGACCGAGACCAGGACGAGCGCAGGAGACAGGGAGACGGAGGTGAAGGAGTTGGCCGTCATCCCGACGACCTCCTCACCCTTGGGGGTCGTAACGACCGTCACTCCGGTGCAGAAGGTCCCGAGGGCCTTCCGGAAGTCGCCACTCTCGAACTGCGTGGATAGGGGCATAGACGGAGCGGTCATGGTGGGGTTTCCCTTCTAGGGTAGGTCGCCAGGCTCACGGCCCGCACGATGAATGTTCAGGCGTAACGAGACCCTGCGGTCGGGGCCTTCTGAGCCATTATAGCCGAGCTCGCACCGAACTCGGCACCTCATGCCGGCGCGACGCGCTCTTGGCGATGCTTGATGACCAAGACCGAGCACGTCGCATGCTGGACCACGCGGGTGGCGACACTGCCCAGCAAGACGCGCAGCAGGCCCGACCGGCCATGCGATCCGACCACGATGAGGTCGACGTCCTCGAGGGCGGCCATGTCCAGGATGATCGCGGCCGGGTCACCTTCCCGGGCCATGCTCCTGACCCGGGTGAAGCCCTCCCGGGTCAGGATGGCCGCCCCATCGGCCGCAAAGGCCTCGGCCTCGCACCGGAACTGCTCCTCGAGAGGCCGCAGGTTCACGGGCGCCAAGCCGGCGGCCGGCAGGGCGGCCACGTAAGGGTTCGGATAGACCGCCAGGAGGACGATCTCGGAGTCCCGGGGCACCAGGCGCCCCATCTGGCGCAAGGCTTCCTGGGCATAGTCTGAACCGTCGGTCGCTGCAAGCACTTTCATGCGTCTCGGCTCCCCCGCATGCCCCCTCCGGCCGGAGGCGCATGGCCCCATGTGAGCGACGCCGGCGGGAGGAATCAAGACACGGCCGACCGACATGACCCCCAAGGTCCCCGAACGACAGGCCTTATGCCCCAACGAACAAGAATCGGCGCCCATGTCCCGATCGGACGCCTTTTCAATGTCCCAAACTCGAACGCTCGATGTCTATTGCGATACCGAGTATCTCCATCAACTTCCCTTATCCACGAGGCGGACACCCTGTGCGCCCCAGCGAGTTCATTCCCCCCGATCCCGAAGCACAGGAGGACCTGCCCCGATGATTCCGGCGGTTCTCGCAGCTGGAGGCCGGGGTGCGCTTGGGCCGGGGGGCCGGACTCGGCCTTTCGATCAGCAAGGCCCTCGTGGAGGCGCATGGCGGAACCATCGGGGTCGAAAGCACGCCGGGAGTCGGTAGCACGTTCTGGTTCGAGTTGCCCGTCCGGCCCCCTCAGGCCTCGCCATCCGCCTTGTTTCCAACCGGCGACTCGGTGGTCGACTGAGCCGCCAGGAGACCCGCGTGTTGGATCGATCCGGTTCTGATAGTCTAGTACTCAGGAGGCAGTGAGGTTGGCCTGGTCAACTCCAGCATTGGCCCCAGGCGCTAAACCTCGTTTGCGGCGTGATCAAGGTTCGGGTCCTCCCGATTGAGAAACGAGGCGCCATGATGGATACCGCTCCCACGACCGGTCACGGCAAGGTCCTCGGCCATCCGAAGCACGAGCGTCGTGGCCTCAGCCCCAAGGCGCGACTTGCGACCATCGCGGCCATCGTCCTCATCGCCCTGTCCTTCCTGTTCCCTCTCTGGGCCTTACACCTGAGGGCTCCGCAGTACCCCGAGACGCTGAACCTCTATGTCTACGCCTACAAGTTCGACGGCAGTCACAATCCGGCATTGAACGACCTCGAGGAGATCAACACCCTCAACCACTACATCGGCATGGCCGAGATCCATGAGTCCGAGTTCGCGGAGCTGAAGGTGTTACCGCTGGCCCTCGGGGGCGTCGCACTGCTCTTGCTGGCAGGCGTGCTCCTGAACGCCCCCTGGATCGTGGCAGTCGGCACCTCGCTGCTCGCGCTGACCGGGTTCGCAGGCCTGGGCTCGGCCTACATGCGGCTCTATTCCTACGGGCACCACCTGAGCCCGGACGCGCCCCTCAAGGTCGCCCCGTTCACGCCGCCCCTGCTAGGCACCAACCGGCTGGTCAACTTCATGACCACGGGCATGTTCGGCATCGGCGGGTTCATGCTGATGCTGGCGGGGGGGCTCCTTCTCTATGGCCTCTGGGACACCTACCGGCACCGGCCGGCATTGAAGGGCTAAATCGCTGCGTGAGGCGGCCCTTTTCCCAGCAAACGCTTCCGGGAAAAGGGCCGCCTGTATGTTATCCTGTTGCAGATTCACTCATCTTCATAACGTTCCCTATCGGCGATCTTCCCTCTGGCTAGCGGTCGGTTTCGATGCCGGCCG
>DATNQJ010000369.1:0-2636 GCA_036704085.1 Stenomitos sp. | reverse complement strand
GCCTTGGTGGGATTCCCAGAACTCCACGAGCTCGCCCAGCAGGTCTAACTGCTCGCCGAGAGAGAACAGGAGGCCGTAATACCACTGTTCGGAGTCGAGGGCTTGGCCGGTGTATGTCAGATCGAGCTGGGCGACGGCCGTCTCCTCCGCGCGAAGCCGCGCGGCGGTCCGGATCGCCAGCGACGACTTGCCCATCTGCCGTGACGTCAGGACGAAGCAGTATTCGGCCCGGCTCAAGCCGTCGTAGAGTTCGTCGTCCGCCTTCCGGGAGACATACGAGGGGGCCTTCGCGTCCAGGTTGCCCCCTCCTGTATTGAAGAATTCGTTGGGAGAGGTGCTCATGGCGATCCTCTGATCGGTCCCTTGATCCCGAGTTGCTTCCTCAAATAGGCCGCATAGAGCGGGCAGCGCGGGCGGACGTCCTGCGGGGACTCTCCGGCCATCACCCCGGCGGCGCGGAGGCGGTAGAAGTTCTGGAAGGAGCGGCACGGCTCGCCGCCAAGGATTCCACGCGCCTCCTTGAGCAGCTCCGGGTCCTGGGCCAGCAGCACGAGCACGCGCCGGAGGTGGTCGCCGAAGAGCCCCTGCTCGCGCTCGGCCTGGGCCCGGAAGGCCGCCGGGTCCAGCCCATGCTCGGCCATCTCGAACAGGCCGCGGTTGACCAGGTAGGGATGGCCGCCGACCAGGTCGTAGAAGGCCCGCAGCGCCGCGTCATCGCGCAGCGGCGAGTTGTAGCGGACGTTCAGATCGGCGACCTGCTCGGGCGTGAAGTCCTCCAGGGTGATCGTCGTGCCGACGTTGAAGGGGGACTGGTCCAGGTTGGTGATGAACAGGTGGGCCTCGGTGGCGTAGGCGATGCCGAGGGTCAGGCGTTTCCAGAGCTCGGCGAACCTGGCCGGGGGCATCGTCCTGGCGTACTTGGTTACCGGGTCCGGGTAGTCAACTCGTTGAGCATGACTTGAACGGACAGGTCGGGTCGGCCTTTCACTGGGCCGGGAGCGGCGAGGGGATATGATCGAACTCCAGCACCTGGCCCGGGCCATGACGGAGCAATCCCGTCATCGCCTCGAGGATCGGGCGGCCTTGGCGGCCGAGCGTCCGCAGCACGCTCGCCAGGACCGCGTGCGCCTCCGCACCCGCCTCCGTGCGGTTCCCCGCCGACAGCTTCCGCGCGATCACCGCGGGGCGGACCTCTCGTTCGGCCAGGTTGTTCGTCGCGTCGACCTCGTCGTGGTCCAAGAACCTCAGCACGCTGGCGTGGTGCCTGCGCAGCAGCTTCGCCAACCGCGCGTTGTCCGGGTCCGTGTACGTCCCCGCCGACAGCCGGTCCAACGCCGCGTGAACCTTGCCGCGGAGCACGGCGTAGCCGTGCTCGCTGATCGTTCCGCGGCGGCGTTTCAGCGCCATCGCTCGCCGCAACAGCGCCGCCACCCGGCGTGAGAACCGCACGGCGCCGCGGGTCTTGGACTGCTCCACCTCCGAGCACCGCTTCAGCAGGTGCGCCGCGCACTTGCTCTTGGTGAACCGCAGCGGGTCGTACGCCAGGAAGCAATCGCTGACCAGCACCCCTTGGTAGTCCTCGCCCAGGACCTCGACGACCACCTCGTGCCCCCGGCTGGGGCGGATGCGGTAGAGGGTGGCGTGCGCGTCGGCGAAGACCCAGAGCCAGGCCGAGCGACCGCCGATCTTCCAGCCGGTCTCGTCGACGTGCTGCACGACGCTGTGCCGCGCCGCCTCGATTAGCCGCTCGTAACTGGGCCGGGCCAGCCGACCCAGTCGACCGCTACTGCGGGCAAGCGCGGCCGAGGCGACGACCAGCCCGGTGAGGGTCGCGAGCACCGAGGAGCACTTGCGGTACGAGACGCCGAGGCGGTGTTTCAGGTCGGCGGCGAAGCCGAGCAAGCGCGGCCCGTACTGGACGGCGGCGGCCCCCAAGGCGTCGGAGGTCTGCTCGGGGTGTTGGCCCTGGACGCGGCGGAAGCACGCCGGGCAGCGGGCCACCGGGATGCGGAAGCGGGTGATGGCCGGCTTGGGCACGGGCAGGTCGAGTTGGTACTGGTCGCGGATGGTGACCGGGACGTCGTCCAGTGGGGCGTGGCACTCCGGGCACTGCACCGGCAGCGGGACCTCGATGGTGCGATCGACCTGTTCCGGCGGCGGGACGGGACGATGGCGAGGAGGATGCCCCGGCTTCCTCCCCAGCGGCTTGGGATCGGTCTTGGGCGACCCCCTGGAGAACGGAGCGGCCTGACGCTTGCCGGCCCTCCGAGACTGCTCCAACTCCGCCTTGAGGCGCTCAATCTCGGCGCGGAGTTCCTCGATCAGGCGGGCGTGCCGCCGGTTCTGCTCCAGGAGTTCCTCGTAGGTGGGGGCCTCAGGAGTCATGACGAGGGTTTTACACGACCGAGGGTTCAAAACGCTACAGGCAAGCTGTCAAAGGCCCGGTAACCAAGTACGCGGGAAGATTATCCGGTTGAATGCCTCGCTGGAGCGGCTGGCCGATGGCTATCCGGTCCGATTCCTCGACCTCGGCAGCCGCCTGCTCGGCCGGCGAGGCACCCTCCCGACCTCCCTGGCCCCGGATGGCCTCCACCCGGACGAGTCCGGCTATCGCATCCTAGCCGGTGCAATCCGCG
>DATNQJ010000368.1:0-6389 GCA_036704085.1 Stenomitos sp. | reverse complement strand
CAGGAGGTGAAGGCCCGCATGGACCAAGGGGAGTCCATCCTGATCGCGGACGTCCGAGGCCCCGGGTCCTATGAATTGCTGCATATCACCGGAGCGGTCAACCTACCGGCCGCCGACTATCTGACCTGGGCTCCCACGTTGGACAAGCAGAAGCTCATCGTCTTCTACTGAGCGTGAGTGGACGAACATAGCAGCGCCCGTGCGGCGCTGGCAGTCAATCAGGTCTTCGGGAACACCAACATCAAGGTGCTGCTGGGAGGTATTGCCGGCTGGAAGTCGGCCGGCTACCCCGTGGTGGAGACGGGGATCTAGCCGTCACCGTCGGATCGGCTGCCGGGCGGCGAGCCACAAGGCGCGTGCCAGGAAGCTTTGGTCTCCGGCATCCGGGGTCGAGAAGTCGAACCGCAGCGACTGCGAGGCCAGGGGGGACGAGGGCGTGTTCGTCTCTTCCAACGAGACCTTGGCGGGCAGCGCCTCGAAGGGGCGCATGTCCGGGGTCCGGCTCCAGACGTCCGTGATCAGGTTCGTCTGGGCGTCGTACTGGGTCAAGGCGCCCAGCTTCAGGAAGTGGGCGACGGTGGCCACCAGCGAGACCTGGCTGTAGTGAGTGGACGTGACCGTCCCCGCCTTGATCCAGGGGCTCGCGAGCAAAAGCACGCTGCGGTGGCCGTCCACGTGGTCGTAGCCGGCCTGCGCGTCGTCCTCCTGGATGATGACGAGCGTGTCCTTCCAGCGGGGATCGTGGGAGAGGAGGTCGATCATTCGCCCGGTCGCAAGGTCGTTCTGGGCGACCATGGCCCTCGGGGTCAGCATGCCGGGGCGGGTTCCCGCCGTGTGGTCGTTCGGGAGCCACACGTAGCTGAAGGCCGGGAAGGTGCCCGCCTTGAACTCGGCCTCCCAGGCCTTGAGGCGATCGAGATCGGAGTACTTGAGATCCCATCCCTTGAAGGTCGTGCTCCGCAGCCCCCTCAGGTGCGGCAGGATCTTGCCATCCTTGCCCTTGCGCAGATAATCGCCGTACATCCGGCAACTCACCCCGCGCTCGACGCAGCGATCGATGAGGTAGTCGGAGTCGGGGTAGATGAGCGGATCGTCCGAGTCCACCCAGCGGCCCTTGTGGGCGTAGACCGGCGGCCACAGGCGCTCGACCGCGTTGGAGGAGATGCCGCCCTGGGTCCACTGGTGCCCCTGGGCGCTCACCTCGCCGTCGCAGAAGAAGCGATCCCCGAAGGCAAAGCGCTCCGCGAGGGCATGGGCGTTGGGTGTCACCTCGCTGCCGAAGACGGTGAGCGAGGGGTCCCCGTCCCCTTTGGGTAGGTCGCCAAAGACCTGGTCGTAGGTCCGGTTCTCTCGGACCACGTACACGATGTGCCGGATGGGCGGCATCCAGGTGGGCTTGGCGGGCGTCTCGGCAAAGCCGTTGACCTTGGCGACGGTACGGGTCAGGGCCTTGAGGCTCGAGCCATCGGGTGCCGGGACGACCTGTAGGAGGCCATCCATGTCCCAGGTCGGCCGCCCGCCCTTCCGCGGGCCTGCGCCGAGCCCCTTGGCGCAGGTGATGTAGAGCGTCTTGCCATCCGGGGCGACCGAGACGCTCGAGGGATACCAGGCCGTCGGGATCCGACCGAGCTCGGCGCCGGTCGCCGGGTCGAGGACCACGAGGGCATTGACGCCCGAGAGAGCCACGTAGAGGCGCTTGCCGTCGGGGGAAAAGGCCAGTGCGGTCGGGGTGCTGCCGAGCGGAGCCCCGGGGTAGGCGGCAAGCTTGATCGTGCGCTGGACCTTGGTGAGGGGGCGGTCGAGGACGCTCAGGGTGTCGTCGTTGGCGTTGGCCACGTACACCTGGCCCGTGCGGGGATGCTGGGCGATCGCCGTCGGGTGGCTGCCGACCGCGAGGCGCGTGACCGCGCCGTTGGGGCGCAGGACCGTGACGACGGGCTCGCCCCAGCTCGCCACCAGGACGTTGCCCGCGCGATCCAGAAAGGTGGCAAAGGGAGTGGGGCCGACCTTCACGCTGGAGGTGGCCTGGGCGGCGTCGAAGGGCAGGCGGAGCAGGCGATCGCCCACGTTGTCGGCCACGTACACCGAGTCCGAGGCGACGGCGAGCCCGGCAGGATAGCCTTCGGCCGCCATGGGCTCGATCACGCCGAGGGCGCCGTCCGCGAGCTTGAGGCGCAAGAGGGAATGGGTGCCGGCCCCGCTGACGAGGAGCGTCCGATCGGGGCCCCAGGCCAGCCCGTGGAAGCTGTCCGGCAGGCGAACCGTCTGGACGACCTTGCCGGCCTCGGTGTCGAACAGATCGACCCCATGCGTGCTCTTGCCGCCGTGCAGGACGGCCAGCCAGCGGCCGTCGGCCGAGAGGGCGCCGTCGAAGGGCAGGTTGCCCAGGGTGTAGGTGGTCCCGGCAGGGGCCAGGGTTCGGCCGTTCGGCAGGGTGATGGGCGTCGTAGCCGCCTGGGCCTGGTAGCCCAGCATCAGGGCCAGGGCCGCGATCGCCGCCCGCATGCGGTTGCGCATCCTATCTCGTCCTTCCAGGGTCGGGGCGTTCCGTATGCAGTGTGACGCCATGTGCCCCAGCCGTCCAGCCTATCCACGACCGGGTGCCTCATGCCCGGCGATCGAAGGGCGTGCGGGCAATCCAGTGCCGGATCGAGAGGCAGGAGGCGAGCCAGAAGACGGCCGCCAGCATCCCGGCCGTGACGTCGGTGGGGGAGTGAACTCCGAGGTACAGGCGACTGAGGGCAATGAGGAGAGCCATGCCGGCGGACAGGGCGCCCAGGATCCAACGCCACCCGTCCCGCGGGGCCTGCGCGACGATCCAGTAGGCCAGGTAGCCGAAGAAGCAGAAGCTCAAGACCGCGTGCCCGCTCGGAAAGCTGTAGCCGGTCTCGTGGGCCAGGGGCGGAAAGACGTGAGGTCGGGGTTCTTTGAACAGCGCCTTGAGCCCCATCGTTAGGGCCCCGCCCCCGAGCATCACGGCAAGAAGCGTCGCCGCGTCCCAGGCCTTTTGCCGGGCGAGCAGCGCGACACCGAACAGCAGGGAGACCAGGGACATGCCGAGCGGGCTGCCGAGCATCGACACTTGCAGGACATAGGGAGTCCATGCCGGTCGCACGTGATGCCCCACCCAGACCAGGACGGCCCGGTCGAAGCCCCGGAATTCCGCCTCCATGCTCTCTTCTGCCAGGGCCGAGAAAGCGACGAGCGACGCCATGGCCAGGGACAGCGAGACGGTGAGGGAGAGCCCCAGCGTCCGGACGAACCGGCGAACGCGAGCGGCGAGCATGCCAGCAGTGTGCCATACCCTCGATCCCGTTTCCCGGCTGGGACGCACGAGAACTTTTGCCGGGGTGGTGGGCGGCGGCCCCTGGAAATGCCATAATGAAGAAGAGTAAAGGACGAAACGCCAAGCGATGAATCACGATCCGCAACTTCAGTCGGGTGTTGTGCCCTCGGCGGCCGCACGGTTCTTCATGCTCGCGGCCGATCCGTTCTGCCTGCTGGACGCTGCGGGGCGCTTCATCGCCGTGAATCCCGCGTTCGCGGCGCTGGTCGGGGTCCCCGAGCCGGATCTCGTGGGCCGTCCCTTGCGGGACCTGGTCCACGCGGAGGACCTTGCGACCTTGGAGGCGGCCTGGCGGGAGCTGCGTCCGGGAGGCCCCGCCGGCGTCTTGCGCGCTCGGCTCCGCTGCCGGGTGGCACGTTGCGCGCTCGAATTCTCCCTGTCCATGGATCCCGAGGAGGGGGCGGTCTACTCCGTGGCGCGGGAATGCCACGAGAACGTGCGCCTTACCGAGAGTGAACAGCTCCTGACGACCCTCATCGATGCACTGCCGGATATCATCTCCTTCAAGGACGGCCAGGGGCGGTGGTTGCTGGCCAATCCGGCCATGATTCGAGCGTTCGATCTCGAGGGCGTCGATTACTATGGCAAGCGTGACGTGGAGCTGGCGTTGTTCCGGCCGTTCTTCCATGAGAGTTTCCGGTGCTGCGAGTCCACGGACGAGGCCGCCTGGGCGGCTGCGGTCACGACCAAGGCCGAGGAGCGCATCCCGCAGCCGGACGGCTCGGTCCTGGTGTTCGAGACCTTCAAGGTGCCGCTCTTCAATCCGGACGGGTCGCGCAAGGGCCTGGTCGTCATCGGCCGGGACGTCGCCGAGCGCCGGCGGATGGAGGAAGAGCGCGCGCAGCTCATCACCTCGGAGCAGGCGGCCCTGGCCGAGGTGCGTGCGGCCCGGGAGCTGGATGCCCTCAAGAATGCCTTCGTCAACTCGGTCTCGCACGAGCTGCGCACGCCGTTGACATCGATCCGCGGCTATGCCGAGTTCCTGATCGACGGGATCGGCGGCCCGCTGTCGATCGAGCAATCGGACTTCGCCCTCCAGATCGAGAAGGGGGCCAAGCGCCTGGAGCGCTTGATCGACGACCTGCTCGACTTTGCCCGGATCGAGGCCGGGACGCTCAGCCTTCGGTTCCAGGAAGGATCGCTCAATGAGGGGGTGGAGGAGGTCATGGCCAGCCTCCAGCCCCTGGCCATGGAGGCGCGGCTGGTCATGGGCACGGAGCTTTCGCCTGACGTGCCTCGCCTGCCCTTCGACTCCCGTCGCATCGAGCAGGTGCTCCTCAACCTGGTGGGCAATGCCATCAAGTTCACGCCGCCTGCGGGCACCATCACGGTGGCGACCAGGCGCGTGGGCGATCGGGTGCGCTGCGAGGTCCGGGATACCGGGGTGGGCATCGCCCCGGAGGAGCTCCCGAAGCTGTTCCTGCGCTTCAGCCAGCTCAGCGAGGGCCTCAACAAGGGAGTCGGTACGGGGCTCGGCCTCTCGATCTCCAAGTCCATCATCGAGGCCCACGGCGGGGCCATGGGGGTCGACAGCCGCCTCGGTCGGGGCAGCACCTTCTGGTTCGAGCTGCCGCTGCGCCAGGACCGCTAGCGCTACCTCGTAGGGACGAAGCGTTCGAGGTCCTGTTTCAGCATCCGGACCGACAGGCGGACCTCATCGGACTGCGAGACCTTGGAGGGCAGGCCCTCCGGGTACTCCTCCGTGGCGGGCCCCGTCGCCTCGCAATCCTGGATCAGGCTCCGGATGTGGCCAAGCCGGGCCGTAAGGTCGCCGCCGCCCGAGGCAAGCGCGGCGCGGGCGCGGGCCAGCTGCAGCTGGGCGGCATGGATCGCCATCACCGTCTGGAAGACGGCATCGATGGACCCGGAGAGGTTGGCTCCCGCCTGCTCGAGAGCCTCCTCTGCCTGGGCGAGCTGCCCCATGGCAGCCAGCACCCCCCCTTTGCGGCACATGTAGAGATCCTGGAAGCGGCGCTCGTCGACCTCGCGCAGCAGGGTGAGGGTTTGTTCGTAGTAAAGCAGGGCCTGGTCGAGGCGACCTTCGAGGAAGGCCTCGTCGCCATAGGTGCCGTAGATGAGGCCTTCGGTCCGGCGATCGCAGGCCTCGCGGCTCAGCTGGATGGCCCGGTCGAAGCAGCGATGGGCCTCATCCTGTTGGCCGAGCTCCAGCAGGACGTAGCCCCGGTGGCTGAGGGCGATCCCCTCGAACCGGATCTCCCCCTGGGCGTTCAGGAGGGTCACGGCCTGAGTGAGGAGCTCCAGGGCCTCGCTGAGCTTACCCTCTTCGAGGTGGAGGTAGCCCAGGGCCATCAGGATGCGGCCTTCGTAGGGAAGGTGGGGCATGCTCCGGACTGCGGCGAGGGCCCGCGCGTACATCTGTCGGGCCACGTCGAGGTGGCCCATGTTCTGGTTCACGAGTCCGAGCATCTGGCAGCTGACGCCCTCCAGGACCTTGTCCCCCGTCGAGGTGGCGATCTCGAGCGCCGCCTGGTGGTCCTGGAGGCACTCGGCCATCTGTCCGAGGAGGCGGCGGCAGCGCCCACGGGCATCCAGCGCCCACCCTCGCAGGCGCAGGGGCACGCCCGGCATGTCGGAGTGGCGCAGGGCCTGGTCCAAAAGCTGGAGGTGCGGGCCGAAAGGGCCCTTGACCGAGTGGACGGGATCCAGGGCGAGAACGGCCTGGAGGGAGCGGGTGACGCTCTCGATGGTGGCGGGCGAGACGGCAACGGCCCGGTGGTAGATCTCGAGGAAGTTCTCGCGCTCGACGGCGAGCCGGCACATCGTCGGGCTGTTCGTCAGGGCACCCTTGGCCAACCCCTCGCTCAAGGTGAGGTAATAGGCGGCATGCCGCGCGTGGACGGCCTCGGCCATGCCCGAGGCCGCGAGCTTCTGGTGGGCGTATTCCCAGATGCTCAGGTACATGCCGAAGCGCGGCTCGTCGGGAAGGTCTGCCGCGGGCTGGCTCCGCAGGAGGGATTTCTCACGCAGGCCCTGGACCGCGTCCATGACCCAGGGGGCTTCCGGGTAGGCGGACAGATCGAGC
>DATNQJ010000367.1:0-7876 GCA_036704085.1 Stenomitos sp. | reverse complement strand
GAATGCCTGCGTGGTGGTCACCCCCTGGCGCATGCTCTGGGGCGGCTGGCAAGAGGGGATTCCCCACGATGCCTTGATCTTCAAGAACATGCCGGAGGCCAAGGCGCGTCAGGCGGCGGCCGCGGCCCTGGTGGGCCTGCGCGAGAAGCCCTATCGTCTCAAGGACGTGCGGGTGATCTCGGGGCCCGCGAGCAACTCGGTCCTCTTGATGGCCTCCTTGCCCTTCAACCCGCCCGAGCCCCCCAAGGAGTTCGAGGACGACGTGCCCGCCAACTACAAGAGCGCCGTCTTCCCGGTCTTCGTGAAGGTCAGCTGGCATGAGGGCTCGTTGACCCACTTCGACGTGACCTCCCGCATCATCCGCTCGCCCTTCCGGCCGGGCTGGACGGAGTCCTACGACGCCACGGGCAGCGCCGACGCGACCCCGGCCTACCTGCTCCAGCGCGCGAGCGACATGCGCACCCGCGACCAGATCCGCCAGGCGGACGGAGAGCTCGATCGCCTGAACGAGGTGCTGGCGACCCATGTCCGGGCCGATCTGCCCTGGGTGGTCGAGGAGGTGTCCAAGTGAAGCGTCTCTGGGCGATCGCCCTTTCCACCCTATCTCTCGCCGCCCCTGCCTGGGCGAGCGACACCACCCCGAGCTCCGAGCAGATCGATCCCTACATGCTCGAGCTCAAGCCCGAGCTGCGCCACCAGATGCAGGGCACGCACCTCCTGGGCCTCGTGGGCATCGGTCAGGTCCAGGGCGAGCCGGCCTACGCCCTGGATCTGGCGGGCTGGTCCTTCTGGGACCGTCGCTTCTACGCCGAGGCGAGCCTCGGGGGCGTCTTCTTCTCGCCCAAGACCCTGGGCATCCAGAAGGATCCCCAGAACCCCAACGACCGGGGCAACCTCCTGTTGCCGGTGGGCGAGGCCTCGGTGGGCTACAACCTGATCGGCATCAAGGAGGCTTCGCGCGAGCTCGAGCCCCTCTTCAACCTCAACGACCGGGCGTTCCTGACGGTGGGCGCGGGCGTCGCGGCGGGCTTCACCTACACCAAGGCCGACCAGTACGGCTTCGGCATGACGGTCGGCCCCATGGTGGGCGCGCGCTACAAGCTCATGGACTGGCACAACCTCAACGTATACGGCCGCTACCTCTACGGCCTCAACCGCGCGGAGGACACCTACGAGGCGGCCTTCCACACGAGCTTCGGCACCAACGTCATCGAGCTGGGCTACCGCGGCGGCCAGTCGGCCTCCTACCTCCAGCGGAACGTGGCGAGCGGTACCGACAGCCTGCTCGCCGATCCCGCGGCCGTGCCGTACGGAGCGTGGTTCGTGCGCTTCTCGCAGGGGTACTAGCGAACTTCTGGGTGCCATGCCCAATCTCGGAAAGCCAGCCCTCCTTTAGGATGGGAAGGCCTGTGTCCGAGAGGAGAGCGCATGGAGACCTTTCGAGCCGTCGTCCTGGAGGAGGCCGGTCCAACCCTCCGCGAGCTGCCCGTTTCCGCCCTGCCCGAGGGGGACGTCCTCGTCTCCATCGCCTATTCCAGCCTCAACTACAAGGATGGCCTCGCCCTGACGGGGCGTAACCGGGTCGTGCGCCGCTTTCCCATGGTGCCGGGCGTCGACTTCGCGGGCACCGTCGAGCAGTCCCGGGATCCGCGCTACCGGCCGGACGATCGCGTCCTCTTGACCGGCTGGGGCGTCGGCGAGCGCCACTGGGGCGGATTTGCCCAGAAGGCCCGGGTCTCGGGCGACTGGCTCGTGCCGTTGCCAAGCGGCCTCTCGCTCCAGGAGGCCATGGCCATCGGCTCGGCCGGCTTCACGGCGATGCTCTGCGTGCTCGCCCTCGAGGACCACGGACTCGGGCGCGATCGCGAGGTCCTCGTCACCGGTGCGGCGGGCGGCGTGGGGAGCGTGGCGGTGGCCATCCTCGCCCGGCTCGGCTATCCCGTCACGGCCGCCACGGGGCGCCCGGAGGAAGCCGCCTTCCTCGAGGCCCTGGGGGCCCAGGCCATCCTCGATCGCCGTGAGCTCAGCGCCCCCATGGACAAGCCGCTCGCGAGCGAGCGGTTTGGAGGGGCGGTGGACGTGGTCGGGGGCGACACCCTCGCGGGGCTGCTGCGGCAGATGGCCTACGGCACCAGCGTCGCGGCCACGGGCCTCGCGGGCGGCCGCGAGCTCCACACCACGGTCCTGCCCTTCATCCTGAGGGGGGTGAGCCTGCTCGGGGTGGACTCGGTCCGGACCCCCATGCCCCGGCGCAAGAGAGCCTGGGAGCGCCTCGCCACGGACCTGCCCAGGGGCATGATCCAGGCGGTGCAGCAGGTGGTGGGGCTAGAAGCGGCCATGGCGCTCGGCCCCGAGATCCTCGCGGGCCGGGTGAAGGGGCGCGTGGTGGTCGACGTCAACGCCTAGCTCGTGATCGACTTGAGGAAGGTCAGGAGCGTCTCGCGGGCGGACAGGGGCAAGCGGCGGTACAGCTCCAGCAGCCGCTCGACATCCGGCGGCTCGCTGTGGTTCCGGATGACGTAGCCGGCCCGCTCCAGGAGCTCCTCGGCCGGCACCTCGTAGACGGCCGCCAGCCGCTTGAGCTGTTCCCGGCTGGGTGCCGTGGGCTTGCCCGTGCTCGACGAGATCCCTACCTCGAACTCGTAGAGGCGAGTGGCCGAGATCTTGGCGGCCTTGGCGGCCTTGGCCCGCGAGAGACCCTTCTGGGTGCGCAGGCGTTTGAGGGAATCCCCGAGTGACCGTGCTTTCAAGCGAATGGCCCATCCTGATCCTAGACAGGCCCTAGTTTAGATCGGTTTTACTTCAGATTTGGCGAGCTGTGCCCCATAATAGCTGAACAACGGCGCGAAAAAGATCAAGGATGACGCCGTGAGTCCCCCTACAAAAAATTTAACATTATTGCAGCGATTACTTCATGACGACGCAGCTTCTTCACTTCACACTTCCTTCGCCCAGACTGCCCGCACGGGGGATCCCGACATGAGCCAGCGCCTCTTGCTCGTGGAGGACGACGCATCCAACGCGCATCTCTTCCGCCTCATGTGCGAGGGGGTGGGCTACGAGGTCCTGCACGTGGCGAACGGCGAGCGGGCCCTCGAGGTCTTGCGGACCGAGTCCGTGGATCTCGTGCTCATGGACCTCCAGATGCCGGGGCTCGATGGCCTGAGCGCCACCCGGGCCATCAAGCAGCACCCTTCCACCGCCCGGTTGCCGGTGGTGATCGCCACGGCATGGGCCAACCCGGAGGCCACAGGCGCCCTGCTGTCGGCCGGGGCCGTCGCGGTCCTGATCAAGCCCTTCACGCGCCAGGAATTGATCGCGTGTCTCAGGGACGTGCTGTCGTAGGGGTGTTTGCCTTCAGGTAGGGGCGCAGGAGGTCGACGACCGCCGCGACCCAGCTGGGGTGGGTGTTGAGGGAGGGCACGAGCCTCAGGTCTTCGCCGCCATGCGCGCGGAAGGTCGCCCGGGCGCGCAGGCCGATCTCCTCGAGGGTCTCGAGACAGTCGGCCGTGAAGGCCGGGCACATGACCGCGAGCCGCTTGGTGCCGCCCTTGGCGAGCTCGGCGAGCCGCTCGTCGGTGTACGGCTTGATCCAGGGAGTGCGCCCCAGGCGGGACTGGAAGCTGACGCTGTAGCGATCGGCCGGCAAGTCGAGGGCCTGGGCGAGGCCCCGGGCCGTGGCGAAGCACTGGGCCCGGTAGCAGCTCTGGTTGGCGGAGGTGAGGCGATCGCAGCACCCGCTCGAGGCCAGGCAGTGCGAGAGGGTGGCGTCGCCGCGGATCACGTGACGCTCGGGCAGCCCGTGGAAGCTGAAGAGCACGTGGTCCGGCTCGAACTCGGAGAGGGTGGGGGCGGCCACCGCTCCGAAGGCGCCGAGGAAGCCCGCATGGCCGAAGAAGGGATCGACCACCTGGACCGCGGGCATGGTCAACCAGGTCCCGAGCACCCGGTAGACCTCCGCGAGGGCCGTGCCCGTCGTCGACGAGGCGTACTGCGGAAAGAGCGGCATCACCACCAGACGATCGACCCCCTGGAAGCGGAGCCGGTTCAGGGCGTCCGCGAGGGAGGGCGAGCCGTAGCGCATGCCGAGCTCGACGGGGACCTCCGGGCCGAGGGCCGCCTGGACCTGGCGCACCAGCTCGCGGCTATGCACCATGAGGGGCGAGCCGGCGTCCGTCCAGATCTGGCGGTAGGCCTCGGCCGACTTCCGGGGGCGGAAGGGCAGGATCACGAGATTGAGCAAGAGCCAGCGCGGCACGGCCGGCATGTCGATCACCCGCGGGTCCGAGAGGAACTGGCGCAGGTAGGTCCGCACCTGGCCGGCCGTGGGGGCCTCGGGGGTCCCCAGGTTGATGAGCAGGCAGCCAGTTTTTCCGGGCAGAGGGGTCATCGTCTCGGGTCCGTAGCACGAAGGGCGCAATCATGCCGATCTTACGCGCTGGGAGCGGCTCCGTCCAGTCAACACGACGCGCGGGCGGCTCGAGAGAGCCGCCCGCGCCGATCGTTGGACGCTACTGGATGCGCACCAGGGCCTGATACCGGCCGTCGGCCGTTTTGATGTAGAGGATGTCGCCCTGGGGAGCGCCGCCCGCACCCCCCCCGCTCAGCCGGTAAAGCTTGTAGCCTTCGGCCTGGCCGACCTCGGAGAGCTGATCCTGGCGCAGGGGCAACGCCTCGCCCCGGGTCTGGTAGATGCCGTTGTTGTAAGCGATGGTCTCGGGGCCGAGGCTCGACTCGTAGACCACCTCGGTGGCCTTTTGGCCGCGCATGGCAGCACAGCCGGTCATGACGAGCCCCGACATGGCCACCACCAGCGCGAGGCTGAACAGCTTCGAACGCATGCAGAGTCCTCCTCCCAATTGGGTTTCGAGCGAGTGAAGCATAGATCGTCCGGCCAAGGCTGGCTTGGTACGGGCGGCTGAAAGGCGTTAGGCATTTCTCACGACCTGGCGACGTCCTGCCTGCCCGGTTGGTCAAAGATCGACCGTTCCATGGGGTTGTAGGTTAAGACCCATTTAAGTTAAAATTAACGCAGTGATCACTAGCCTGTTCAGCGAAGCGAGGTAGATCGTGTCCAAGCGCTCCTTCAAGCCACTAATGACCGTGCTCTCCGCCGCCGTGGTGGCGAGCTGCGGCCTGGTGCCGGGTTCCAACCCCCTGGGGACCGGTGAGGGCAAGCCCATCGTCTTCAGCAATCCCAGCCAGCTCGTGGCCGTGGAGATGACCTTCACCAACCGCAGCCAGGTCCAGGGCCTCGCGGACGCGGGCGTGGACTTCTGGTCGATCGACCGCAAGGGTCAGCGCATCAAGGCGGCGCTCGATCAGTCGCAGTACGAGACGGCCCTCAAGCTGGGCCTCAAGATCACCCGGCGCAACGATCGCTACCTCAAGAACACCTTCGACAAGGGCTATCACACCTACGAGACCATGACCGCCGAGCTCAAGGACGTGGCGGCTCGCTACCCGCAGCTCGTGGAGCTGGTCGACATCGGCGATGGCTGGGAGAAGACCCAGGGCAAGGCCAACCGCGATATCTGGGCCATCCACTTCAAGAAGGCCGGCCAGGGAAAGCCCGTCGTGCTCTTCGCGGGCGCCCACCACGCCCGTGAGCTCGTGACGCCCGAGATGGTGCTCGGCATGATCCACCACCTCACGGACAACTACGGCAAGGATGCCGAGGTGACCGCCGACGTCGACACCCGCGACATCTGGCTGGTGCCCATGGTCAACCCGGACGGCCACGCGCTCGCCGAGAAAGGCGCCAACCAGCGCAAGAACACCAACAACGTCACCGGCGGCAAGAGCCGCGTGGGCGTGGACCTCAACCGCAACTACGACGCGGCCTGGGGCACGGCCGGCGACTCCGGCAACCCCGACTCGGACGTGTTCCGCGGCTCGAAGGCCTTCTCGGAGCCCGAGACCATGGCCATGCGCGACCTCATGCTGCGCATCAAGCCGGTCTTCCTGTTGACCTTCCACTCCTTCAGCAACTCGGTCATGTGGAGCTGGGACAAGACGAGCGCGCCGCCTCCCGACAAGCGCCTCGAGCCGATCGGCAAGGCCCTCGGCAAGCTCTCGGGCTACGACGCCTACCAGGGCGCCCAGATGTACGTCAACAGCGGCGACGACGTGGACTGGTCCTTCGAGAAGCTCGGCACCCTCTCCTACACCGTCGAGATCGGCTCGTACAACGACAGCTTCGATCCCCCCTACTCGAAGGTGGCCCAGTTCTGGAACGAGAACCGGCCCATGATGCTCTACACCCTGAAGCTTGCCGACAACCCCACGGAGGTCTTCGGCCCCGAGGTCGGAAACGCGACGGTGGCGGGCGGACGCCTCGCCATCGCGAGCAAGGCGCCGGTGGTGGCGGCCGAGTACTTCGTCGGGCGGCCCGGCACGGCCGGCACCGGCACCCCGCTCCGGGTCGACGGCCTCACGGCCACCGCTCTGATGAGCTCCACCGAGGCCCGTCAGCTCGTCTACGTCCACGCCAAGGGCCCGAACGGCACCTGGGGACCGTGGGAGACGACCTGGACCCGATAGGCTGACGAACGACCGGGGCCCCCTGTTTCGGCAGGGGGCCCCGCCGTGTATAACTCCCTCGATGAACCACGTCTCGATCGATGACCGCAAGCTGGGACAGTATCTCCGCCGGACCCGCAAGCTCGACCAGGCCACCCTGGACCAGGCGCTCGGGATCCAGGCAGAGCTGCCGTTCTTGCGGCTGGGCGAGATCCTGCTCGGCCTGAGGGTGATCACCTTCCGTGACCTCACCGAGGCGCTCTACAGCCAGTTCTCCGAGGCGCTCTTCGGGCATGTGATCGTCCGCCGCAAGATCGCCACTCCCGAGCACGTGCAGCAGGCCCTGGAGCGCCAGGTGCTCGAGCCCCAGCGCCGGCTGGGCGAGATCCTGGTCGAGATGGGCTTTGCGACCCAGGTCCAGGTCGACGAGGCGCTCGCCGAGCGGGAGCTCTACAACGAGTACAAGTTCCGGCTCGGCTTCAACCGCTACTTCGAGTCGGAGGCCGAGCCCCAGGCCGATCACCTGGCCGAGGAGGCGGCGCTGTTGGACGCTCCGCCCGGCTGGGCCGCGGAGATCCAGGCCCTTGATGCCCCGCAGCCTCGCTGGCTGCCCACGGAGCCCTCATGAAGACCAACGCCGTTCGCTTGCTGGATCAGGCCAAGGTGCCGTACCGCCTGGTCGACTACGAGGTCGACGAGTCGGATCTGTCGGCAGAGTCCGTGGCCCGCAAGATCGGCATGCCCGAGGCCCAGGTCTTCAAGACCCTGGCGCTCAAGGGTGACAAGACGGGGGTGCTCCTGGTGCTGGTGCCCGCGGGCACGGAGCTGGATCTCAAGGCGATCGCGAGCGCCAGCGGCAACAAGAGCTGCGAGATGCTCCCCTTGAAGGACGTGCAGCCGGTGACCGGCTATATCCGGGGCGGCGTCTCGCCCATCGGCACCAAGAAGCGGTTTCCCGTCTACCTGGATGCGAGCGCCGAGGCCTTCGGCGAGATCAGCCTCAGCGCCGGGGTGCGCGGGACTCAGATCCTGCTCGATCCGGCCCGGCTCATTCCCCTGCTCCAGGCCAAGCTCGGGCACTTCGCGCGCCCGGCGCGGTGACCCGATCTGGTAGAATCGTCACGGCGCCCATCATTCCTGGAGGAGACCTCAGTCATGGCGACTACCTGTACGACTTGCAGCGGAAAAGGCGTGGTGAACTGCCGCAAGTGTTTTGGAACCGGTAAGATGGATCATCCGGCCGGTTATGGATCGACCGTCTGCGATCAGTGCGAGGGCGAGCTCGAAGTCGATTGCCCGCGCTGCGAAGGGACCGGTGAGGTCTAGGAGCGGCTGGACGGCTCTCCCGCAACTC
>DATNQJ010000366.1:0-14394 GCA_036704085.1 Stenomitos sp. | reverse complement strand
TCCGCTCCGAAATTGCAAAAAAGCCTCCCGGGCTCCCGACGGGCCGTCGTCTTATGGTGGACTTGCCATCGCGGAGGTGGCACGTACCCTCACCGTTAAGGAGACTGCTCGATGCGTGAACGAAGACTCTATTCGGCGCTCTTGTTCGCCATGACGGCCGCGACGGTCGGTTGCTCGCAGCAACTGCCGACCACGACCCCGCTCCAGACGGCCGATGCCGACCAGCCGGCTCAGGCCACCGAGCCGCAGCAGCAAGCCCAGGCTACCGATACCCAGGCGACGGTGGACGATCGCCAGGTCATGCAACGCACACGACGTCGCTCGGGTCGCCGCAGCTATTCCGATCGCCGCTACTACGACTACCCGTCTTACTATCCGTACTACTCCCCCTACTACTACCCGACGTACTACCCGCGGTACACGGATCGCCGGGTCTACACGGATCGCCGCACGGGTTATCGCCGCTCCGGTCGCCGTTAAACACCTCCAGGACTCCTTTCGGCTTTTCGCTCTGCTGAAACCGTTCAACGCTTAACGCTCGGACCTGCCACGACGCAGCGGGGGGCACCTGATGCCAGGTGCCCCCCTTGCGGTCGGATGGGAACGGGGAGGCCCCGGAACCCGTTCGTCGCGCTTACTTGATGACCGTCCGATCGACCACCGAGACGGTGTTGTCCGTGATGTTCGAAACGAACGCCTTGGTGCCGTCCGCCGTGAAGGCCATCTTGTGGTGGCCCACTCCGACCTGAACGACCGCGATGACCTTGTTCAGCACGGCATCGATCACCGTCACCGAGGCGTCGCCGTCGCCGCCGACCCAGATCTGCTCGTTGGCGCCGCTGGCGGCAGGGGGCGCGTAGATGTGGACGGGGTTGGGGGTCTGGTCGCCAAGGCCGCGTCCCACCTTCAACAGGGAGACCAGCGCGCCGCTCGACACGTCGATCACCGCCACCTCGCCCGAGCCCTTGCAGGTCATGTAGGCATAGCGCCCGTCCGAGCGCAGCGCCAGATCCGTCGGGGCCGAGCCCACGTTCAGGATGTTGACCAGGGACTTCGAGCCCAGGTTGTAGACGACCGCCGTGTTCGAGTTCTTGTTGCCGTAGATCAGGAAGTTCTTCCCGCCGTAGGTAGCGATGTCGACGGGGCCGGGATTGTTGCCGTACGTCAGCGACGTGACCGAGCCGGATGCCAGGCCCGTGGCCGGATCGAGCGCCACGAACGAGACCGAGTTGTCGGGGCCGTTGGGCACCGCCAGGAAGTTGTTCTTGACCGCCGGGAAGCCCGCGGTGAAGGTGGTGGCGCCGGTGCGGTCGACCGAGAGGGAGTGGGTCGACGGGGTGGCCGTGAAGTCGCTGCCGAAGTCGACCAGGACGATGTTGTCGGCGACATCTGCGCCGGCCGTCACGTACGCCCGGTGATCATCTCCCCAGACGAACTTGGAGCCGGGGGCTTTGCCGAGGTTAATGGTCTGGACCACGGCCTTGGTGGCCGGGTTGACCACGCGCATGACCGTGTTCTTGATGGCTGCGCCCTCGGCGCCCCCGTCGAGGTGGACCGCAAAGTTGCCGTCGTGCGTGGCCTTGGTGTAGCTGGGGGCGACCGCCGCGTTGACGCCTGGCGCCGAATCCGGGGTGAGGGTCTGGACGACCTGCTCGGTCGCCGGGTCGATGATCGCGATGGTGCCCGCCTTCGGGCTGTCGTTGACGACGTAGCCTCCGGCGAAGGCGAGGCCGTGGGGGCCCGCTCCGACCGCGATATGGGCCTTCTCCGTCAGCTTCATCAGGTCGATGCCGTTCTGGACGTTGCTGCCGGGCAGTGGCTGGGAATTGGTGCCCTGGCCCGGCGTGGTGCCGGGGGCGGGACAGCCCGCAAGGGCAAGCGCCAGGGACCCGGCCGTCGCGAGGGCGAGGCCGCGGATCAGATGGTTCTTCATGGGGGACTTATCCTTTCAAAGCGCGCGAGCGTAAGGCCCGGGCTAAAAGTAGCGAGAGTAAACGACGCTCAGGGTCTGGTCCGTCATGCTATTGAGCCATGGCCCAATCGTCGGATCCGCCCCGTAGGCGACTCGGATGCTGTGTTCGGGGGTGAAGCGCCATTCGACGCTCGGCGAGAGCTTGATCTTGCCCAAGCTCGACGCCGTCGCGGCCACCGACGGATCGGAGATCCAGGCCCGTACGGTCATGGCACTCAAGCCGAGCTTCCACTCGGGCGTCAAGTTCCAGTAGACCTGGGCCTGTCCGATGAAAGCCTGCCCCACGTAGAAGGCTGTTTGGGTGGCACTCGTTCCGTTGGCAAGCGGCCCCTGGTACCCGAGGTTCCCGAAGGCCTCGAAGGCCCCGAAGCTGCGGAAGGCCGAGACACCGATCTGCCCGCTCAGCGAGCCGCCGCCCGTGAAGCCGGCGGCATCCCCGCTGGACGCACCGGTCGGGAGTACCAGCCCGGCCCAGAGCGAGACCGACGGCCACCATTCCTCGCTTTGCAGGGCCACGTACGATCCCTGCAAGGTGATGTCGCTGAGGCCGCCGCCATATTGCGGCGGCACGGGCCCGTTCTCGTCATCGAGCGGGTTGATGGCGCCCTGCGCGGCCCACTGGGCACCGGCCAGGCGGTTGGCGGCAAAGGGGACCTGGAGGCCGACGTTCCAGGTGTCGGAGGGGAAATACGTGATCCCCAGCCCCCCACCGGCGGTCAGCAGGCTGCTGCCAGTCGGCTTCGGGTTCCAGGTTCCCCGGTCGTTGAAGCTTCCGGTGACGTCCCTCAGGCTGAGGCTCGTCTGGATCAGGAACTGACCGTTATAGGGATTGACGGGGCCGACGACGCTCGAGATCTCGCTGGCCGAGCCCGGCAGGCCGCATCCGCAGGTTGAACACGCGAGCGCCGGATTGGCGGCAAGCCCGCAGAGCGCCAGGGCTATCAGCCCAGCGCGGGAAAACAAGGTAAGGATGGCCACAGCCGATCCTCCTTTCAGAATCATGTCGGATAGGACGGACGCTATCCCGTGATTCTGGGCGGAGGCTCCGGGGGGGTGAGGAACCGGGAGGCGAATAGAGCCGGCGCTACGCGATCGCGCGGCGTCCACCGTGCGGCCAGGCGCCGCGGCCGGAAGCCCAGTCCGATGAGCACGGGGGGCTGGGGGGCGGGTGGAGCGAAATGGCTGGGGGCGCGCGGCGCGTCCTTGGGCATGGTCATCGTGCACGCCGTGTGGCCGGCCATGTTCTTCATATGGCAGTGGGCGTGCGGCCCGGAGTGAGCCGCCGCTTGGGACTCGGCGTGCCGTTGCATCTCGTCGCAGGCGGCCTTGCAGGTGCAAGTGGCGTCACAGGCGCACGTCGTCATCGAGCAAGGGTGTCCGTGCCCGTCGCCCTTGCACGGCACGGGCAGCCGCGCCAGCCCCATCAGGGCAAGCACGAGCACGGCCAGTAGCATGGACGACCAACGCTTCATTGCGACTACCTATCACGCGGAGGGGAACTACCACCTCCTGCAAGACCCATGATAGCGCACAAGAGGGGATCGTTTGTTGAGGTAGCTCAAACAACGATGAGGCCCCGTCGAAGGACGATCCACGGGCCTGTGAATGAGGGACCGCCTGGACGAGCCCCGGTCCGGACGAAGATCGTCTGCCGACGGCTGCCAAACGCGCGCGGGCATGGTTCAATCGACGGTCGCTGGTTCTGATGAGAGGGAGGAATCATGTCGTTTCGCACCCTGGCTGCTGTCCTCACCGTTGCGGGCGTCGTCACGCTGGCTGCGCCGGCGCATGCCTGGCAGCTCACCTGGCTCGGCCACGCCGGTTTCCTGATCGAGGCCAAGGACGGCACCCGTATCCTGGTCGATCCCTGGCTCCAGAATCCCAAGTTTCCCAAGGGCTACCAGTGGCCGGATCGGGTGGATGCCATCCTCGTCACCCACGGTCACTTCGACCACGCGAGCTCGGCCGCGGACCTCAGCACCCGCTTCAAGGCGCCCATCATCGGGTGCTTCGAGCTGGTCAACCAGCTCCAGCCCAAGGGCGGCACGCCGGGCATCGGTGGCAACGTCGGCGGCACGGTGGACGTCAAGGGCGTCCGGGTCTCCATGGTGCCCGCCATCCACTCGAGCAGCCTGATGGGCCCGAACCAGGAGACGCTCTACGCCGGCACGCCCGTGGGCTTCGTCCTTCAGGCCAAGGGCGAGCCGACCCTGATGCATGCGGGAGATACCGGGCTGACCCGGGACTTCGAGACCATTCGCGACGTGTACAAGCCCCGGATCGGACTGTTGCCCATCGGCGGCCACTTCACCATGGACCCGGCGCAGGCGGCGATCGCCGCACGCTATCTCGGCGTCCAGAACGTGGTCCCCATGCACTACGGCACTTTCCCGCTGCTCAAGGGAACGCCCGCCGAGCTCAAGGAGGCCCTCAAGGGCACGTCCATCCAGGTGCATGAGCTGACGCCCGGTCAAAAAACGACCCTCTAGCCCGGCGCGTAACCACCGGCTGTTTGTACAGCCTCGCTCTGGCCTCGTGTTACGGTGGGGCCGGGGTGAGCATTGTTTTCGGCGCCTGGGTGAAGGGGGGCGTGTGCTCGAGCTCTTGAAGCAGTGGACCCTGTTCCTTGCCGCCGGCGTCGAGCTCAGCGCGGCGGTGATCATCGGGGCGGCGGCCCTGATGGCCACCCTGCGCTCGGCTCGCACCTACGTCCTGCGCCCGTGGAACTCGGCGGCCATCATGGGCATTCGCCTCGATCTGGGCCGCTGGCTCTCGCTTGCCCTCGAGTTCGAGCTCGCGGCCGACATCCTGCGGACCGCCGTGGCGCCCACCTGGAACGAGATCGGCCAGCTCGCGGCCATCATCGTCATCCGGACGGCCGTGAACTTCTTCCTGCAGCGCGAGATCGATCGCGCCGTCCAGGAAGGCTCGGGCAGTGCTTGATGCCTTGGGCCTTTCGACCTGGGTCGCCCTCGTCGAGTTCACGGGGGGACTCCTCATCGCCGGCTACTGCCTGGTCGGCCTCGGCCTCCTGCTGCGAACTCTCCGGCCCCAGGAGGCCCGCCTCGTGGTGGCCAATGGGGCCCTGCTCGGCCTCTCGTTCAAGCTTGCTGCCGCCTTGTTGAACGCCATCGGGACCCCCACCTGGGAGCATCTCGCACGCCTGGCGGTCATCTTTGCCCTGCGAACCTTGCTCGGGCGGGTCTTCGCATGGGAACAGGGGCGCCTGAGGCGCCCCCGAGCATGAGCCCTGGCGAGGCTAGAGATCGCGGCTGGCGTCGATGAGGACGCTTCCGGGGAGGTGATCCGAGGCCGCGAGCGCCTCCGGCGTGTTCTGGATCTGGGCAGAGCCTGCCACGTATTCCTTGCGGATGCCTTCCGACAGCAGGATGTAGTCGATGCGGCCCCGGTACTTGATGGGGTGGTAGGAATAGGCCTGGGGCCCCAGCTCCGACAAGGCGTCGAACAGCCTGGGATCGCGATCGCGACCGTCCAGGAAGACCTTGAGCGTCTCGGAGTCCGGATGGTCGTTGAAGTCGCCCATCAGGGCGTAGTTGGCGTTGGTGTGCTGATCCTCGAAGTCGCGCAGGATATGGCGGATGAACTGGGCCTCCGCCTTGCGCTTGGCGTCGGAGGGCGGATCGCCGGGGCGGGCCTTCAGGTGGGTCATGAACAGGGTGAACGAGTAGCCCTTGCCCACCTTGATGGTCGCTTCGAGCAGGTCGCGGCTCAGCTTCCCGGGCGCGGACTGGCCGGGCACCCCGAACTCGGCGTTTTCGTGAGACTGGAGGTGGGTGATCGGGAAGCGGCTCATGATGGCCACGTCGATGCCGCGCGGATCGTTGCCCTCATTCAGGGCGATGTACTTGTAGCCCATGTCCGGGACGTAGGTGTCGCGGAACTTGCGCAGGGTCGCGAGCGACTCGACCTCGACCATGCCGACCACGTCCGCGTTGAGGGTGTGCAGGCTCTTGGCGAGCATCTGCTTCTCCTCGTCGCTCTTGGGCGGGCTGGTCTTGGGATCGAGCACCGTGTTGGAGCCGTCGAACAGGTTCTCGACGTTGTAGGTGGCGAGCTTGAACTTGCCGGCAGGCGGCAGCTTGGCATCGGCCGCCAGCTCGGCATCCGTGCCGGCGCTCAGGCCGAACCCGGACAGGCCGCAGCCCGTCATGCTGAGAGCCACAAGCGAGATCCAGAGGAAACGCGGACGCCAGGTCATCGGGGACAGCTCCTTCCACAGTCGGGGACATGGGACATATCCCGACCGGGGAAGTCCAACCTTCTTAACGAATGGTTAAGGATAGGTTAGGATTCGGCCAAGAACACGTCATGCTAGTGGCGGGTGTAGGTCCCCGTGAGCTGGGCCTCGGCTATTACGTGGCCTTGCATGGCCTTGAGAACCTGCTGCTTGGTGGCTCCTGGTTGCAGGCCGAGTTTTCGGTCCAGCGCATAGAGCTGGAAGACATAGCGGTGGGTGCCCGAAGGGGGGCACGGGCCGCCGTAGCCAATCGTTCCGAAGTCGTTGCGGCCCTGGGTTCCGCCCGTCGGCAGCCTTTCGGCAGGGGGCACCTGTTCCGCCAGGTGCGTGGTTTTAGCCGGCAGATCGTAGAGCACCCAGTGGACCCAGACCTTGCGCGGGGCATCGGGGTCGTCGCAGATGATGGCGAGGCTCTCGGTCCCCTCGGGGACGTCCTGCCAGTGCAGCTCCGGCGAGACGTTCTGGCCGTCGCAGGCGTACTGTTCGGGGATGGAGCGTCCCGTCTCGAACGCCCGGCTCTCGAAACGCATGGGCACCTCCTGGCCGATGGCCATCTCAGAGATGCCATGGCCCCGCGGGCAGAGCGATGGCCAGCGCGGAGAAAAAGCCGTGGCGATCGCCCTCTCCCTTGCCGGGGATGCCAAGAGCTGTTAAACTCACCTTAACTTTTTAGAGGAGTACGGACGATGCAGCGTTGGATGGTTGCTCTTTTGGCGATGGCGGTGCTCGTGGGCTGCGGCGTGCCGTCGACGGTGCGCCCGGTCTCGACGGCCCAGCGGGTGAAGGCCAAGGACGAGGTGCCCATGTTCTCCGTCACGCAAGGGTACACCTGGCAGTACAAGACCGTCGCCCATCCGGAGGACGATCCCTACGTCGACTTCGATGGGACCGAGACCATGGAGATCCAGTCGGTACGCCAGGAGGCCGGGTCCACGGTCCTCTCCATGCGGGCCATGGACTCCTACACGGATGAGTACCGCTACCCGGTGGTCACCATGACCTCCGACAAGGTCACGATCCATGGCGTCGAGTACCTGGGGGTCGCGGCGGCAACGGTGGACGACCTCACGATCGATTTCCTGCGCTTCCCCTTGAAGACGGGTTCCAAGTGGGACGACGGCCTCTGGATCGGCGAGGTGAAGGGTCAGGAGCAGGTGACGGTCGGAGCGGGCACTTACCAGGCCTGGAAGATCGGCGCCATCGGCACGCATGATCATGCCTACACGGCCGTCGGCACCTACTGGGTCGCCCCGGGGGTGGGCATCGTCAAGAGCGATCTCTCGATCCCGGGCTACAACGTCGAAAGCGAGCTCGCCTCCACCACCCGCTAGGCGTCGCTGTTCTTCTTGAGCCAGGGCGTATCGAAGAAGGAATCGAGATCGAGGCGCAGCTTGGCCGCGGCCCCCTCCGGCTGGACCCCTACCTGGTCAAAGATCGCGCAGTTGTCCTTCCAGACCTCGTTGAGATCGATGCGGACGCCCTTGCCGTCCGGCACGGGGGTGAAGCCGGCCTTCTTGAGGGAATCGGTCAGGGACTCGAGCGCCTTGCCGATGCTCGGGGTGATGACGAACTGCGTGCCATCCTGCTTGATGTCCAGCGAGAGGGGCACCATCATTCGCTCGGGCGTCGGGCTGATCTGGTTGGCCGCCGGACTGCGGGCGGCCACGGCGAGCAAGAGCAGGAGCCCCTTGGCGCCGGTGAGGAAATCGCTGCCTTCCTTGAACTCGGCCTGGCCGTCCAGCTTCAGGCTGCCGTGGTCGAGCGTGATCTTCTGGACCTCGTAGTCGGGCCCCAGGGCTCCGCGCAGGGCCTGCTGCAGGCCCTGCCCATCGGCGAAGAGTGCGATGTCCGAGGCCGAGGTGCCCGGGATCTCGGGAGCGTGTTGGGTCGAGGCCATCCCGACCACCACGTTGCCGGTGGGAGAAACGCTCGCCGACAAACGGGTCTTGTCGAGGTCGAGGCTCGCGAAGGAGGGCAACACCCCTAGCTGACCCAGCAGGCCGTTCACATCCAGGCGGACGATGCCGCGCTTGGCATCGGTCGAGTTGCGGTAGCCGTTGACGCTCATCTCGTGGGCGATCGCCTCGGTCACCTTGCGGGTGATGAGGTTCGCCTCGAGGGTGCCGAAGCGGGTGGGGATCGCCACCTCGCGCAGCTGGAAGCTCACCTGGTTCTGGTCGACCATGGGCGCGAACTTGATCGAGAGCGGCACCTGGATCCCCTTGATCGCGATCTTGGCCTCGACCGAATAGGAGCCGGTCGCCGCCTCGAAGCCGATGCGCGCATCCTTGATGTCCGGGCTGCCGCCCAGGGCGTGCCGCAACAGGCGCTCGACAAACGCCTTCTGAATCGTGACCTGGCCATCGGCGGCCAGCTGGGGGCCGCCAATCATGCTCAGGCGAAGGTCCGCTTCGATCAAAGAAGGAGGTAGCGATCGCCCGAGATCCAGGCGATCGCTACCGACGCGGCACATTGCTTTGTTCGGCTGGGCCTGGGCCACCGGGCGCTGAGGAGCAAGGGGGGCCTGGCGCGTGCTTTGCGAGATCGGGCTGGACATGGGCCGCTCCTTCTGGAGTCTACCGAACGTCAGGCGAGGGCTGGGGTCATGCGGATGGAAGGCGAAGCAAGCGTCCTTCATGCCATGTACCCAGTTCGCGGCCACTTCGGTCGAATCGGAGACCGGGCCTCACGCGTCCACCCGGCGCGGCTAGTCCAGCGTCTCGTAGTCCGATGAGGAGGGCTCCTGCTGGATGATCCGCATGATCCGGCGGCGCTCGGCGAGCACGGCGAGGGCTGCCGTCATGTCGCAGTGGCCATCCCGGACCAGGAAGTGCTCGATGCTCCGCCCCGTGCGCTGGCGCTGCGCGATGGCTTCCTGGAACTGCTCGCGGGTGATGTTGGTCCGCGCGAAGAAGAGCTTGCTCAGGAGCAGCAGCTCGAAGGTGTCGTCCGCCTCGGGACACAGCGGCAAGAGATCGAGCAGCCGACAGGCGACCGAGGACTCACGGGCCGGCGGCAAGGTCTGGGTCAGGGGCTCGAACATGGCAACCTCCGTGACGACGACCTGCAAGCCAGATGGCATGCGGGCTAGGATGCTTTGTGAAGTTTTGTAACACGAGCATTTTAGGCGAGCTTGCTCGGTCCCGTCAAACCCGAGGCGCGGGTCCCGAACCAAACCGACAAAAGAGTTTGGGCGAGGCTGCAGAAGCTCATTCGCCTCCGGTTGCCATCCGGCTGAAGCCCGGGGGCACGACGGCCGAGAGAAGCGGGTTTCGGCGGTCGTTGGGCGTTCTGTCCAAAGAAGTTAGCTATCGGTTCGATGGGTGGTTTTGGGTCCCGCCATGCCAAAGAAGAGAGCCCCCGACCTGGGTCGGGGGCTCTCGAGTGGAATCGACCTAGTTGATCGGAACGAGCGTCGCGGAGACGTTGGTCGTCTTGTGCCGGTTGATCTGGATCGTCGAGCTGGCCGAGAGGTAGCCCCCCTTGGTGAAGCTAAGGGTGTAGGCGCCCGGCGTGGCATTCTTCAGGGCGAACTCGCCGTTGCTCTCCGTGGTGGCGGTCATCAGGTAGCCGTTCGTATCCATGGCCCGGACGATGACGCCGGCCAGGACATGGCCCTGGTAGTCCTTCACGATGCCCGAGACCTTACCCTTGCTGTACCAGTTGAACAGGAAGCCGAGATCCGCCAGACGCTTGATCGAATGGACGACCAACGTGTTGTTGGCGGCCGCTTCCGCCTTGACGAGGACCTTCCGGTTTTCCTGGCCCTGCAGCGAGTTGGCCACGTCGTTGTTCAGCGCCTGAAGCGTGAACAGGACGGTCTTCTTGTTGAAGTTGAACAGGCCCGTCGTCGACTCCAGGACAAAAGCCGTCTCGGTACGGCGCAGCATGCCGCTGTAGCCTTTGACGCTGTCGGTGGCCAGGATGCCGTAGGCATCGTAGCCGTCCTCGGCGATCTCGTCCTCGGTGAGATCCGTCTGGCCGAGCAGGGAGACCGAAGACAGGCCGCGGGTCACCGAGCCGGGGTTCGAGGTGGGGGTCGTGTCCTGAGCCACCGGCATGAGGGCGTAGGCGCCGCCCGAGTTGGTGGTCGCCTGGCGCGAGGCCGTGGCGCGGCTCGCCGTCGGGATGAGCGGGCTGGAGGCGCAGCCGGTCAGGAAGAGGGTCGTGATCAGTAGGGCTTTTACCAATCGATTGAACATCGTCATCACACTCCTGGAGATCGCAAGGGATTGTTCAAAGTTATCCCCCATGCGGACGCGGAGTCGGTTATGAAAAGGTTAGGGTTTGACTAATTCCTGGTTAGGGTCGTCTCCAGGTCAGATCCGGCTGTACACCTAGGGCTTCTTCCGCCAGATCATCAGCACCTCGTTCCCGTGGCGAGGCTTGATCGACTCGGCCGGGAGCTCCTCGTGCACCAGCTCGAAGCACTCCCCGAAGGAGGCCTTGATCTCGTCCACGGACACCTGAAAGGGCGGTCCCTCGGGACTTGGAGCCTTCAGGGGGAAGAACAGCCCGAACAACACCCCACCCGGCCTGAGCAAGCGGGCCATCTGGTCCCGGTAGGCCGTTCGCATGCTCGGAGGGATGGCGCAAAAGAAGGTGTACTCCAGGATCGCGTCGTACGTATCGACGTCCTGCAACGTGAAGAAGTCCCCGACTTGCACGTCGAGAGGCACGCCGGCCGTGTCGGCCGCCGCGCGTAGCTCGCTGCCGGCCAGCGGTGAGAGATCGAGTGCCGTCACCTGATACCCTGCCCTGGCAAAGGCGATCGCGTCGTACCCGCGCCCTGCGCCCGGCACCAGGAGCCGGCCCTTGGGGACCGTGCCCTCGCGGATCAGGCGCTCGAAAACAGGCGTGGGACCTCCCAGGTCCCACGGCGTTTCGCGCTTTTGGTAGCGGCTGTCCCAGAAAGAGGCGTTCAGGTCGTTCATCTTACTCGAGCTGGAAGGTGTTGCTGGGCATGCTGGAGTTCAGGATCATGTTGTCCATCCGCATGCGGACCACGAGCTTGTTGGTCTTATCGTACATCTCGCGGACGATGGGCACCATCTTCTGGCCGTCGATGGTGAAGACCTCCCGGCTGATGCCGCGGAGGCTGCGCGGAGACACGATGCCAAGCTGGGCGACGGGGACGCCGTTCATCTGGCCCGTGCCCAGGAGCTGGACCTGGTTGCGCGGGTCGAGCAAGGTATCCATCAGGGGGTTGATGCCCGTCTCGTCGAGGAAGAAGCCGCGCTGGTCGGTGGCTCGGGAGTCGTGGATGTCGATGGAGGTCTTGACCCAGAAGCCGATGAACTTGGTCTTGACGGCCAGATCCTTGCCGCCGGTCCACACGAGCTTGGTGCCGACCATCTTGGAATCGCTGCTCTGGACCACGTAGATGGAGGTCTTGTTGGGCTTCTCGTAGGCGAACTTGGCCTGGTTGGATCCCTGCTCGCCCGTCTTCTCGTTGACGAAGAAACCGGTCAGGTCGCAGCGGATGTTGGTGACCCGCGCGCGGGTGGCCGTCACGCCCTGCATGATCTGCTGGATGAGGGCTTGCTGGTTTTGCTGCTGCAGGGCCTGGTTGTTCTGGTTCAGGCGCAGGTCCTTCATGTTCTTGCCGTCGTCCGAGACGGTGCCGGGGGCCTCGCCGCAGCCGGCCATGAGGCTCGCGCTCAAGGTCGCCGTCAACAGGGTGAGCAACGTCTTCTTCGCAACGCCCATGGGTGATCCTCCCCCTCCACGAATTTCTCTCAACCTCCTTATCACCCCACCCGCGCGGATCTTTCTTATTGCGAGGTTGGGCTTGATTTAAGCTTGGTTGAAACGGGGGAGGAGTTAGGCCGTGGGGGCCGCGTAGGTGGGGTTGGCGTAACCGGGCTGGACGTAGCCGTAGCTGGGCTGCGGATAGACGTAGGGCTGGTAGGAGGCGTACGTGACGGGCTGCTGCTGGTAGGCATAAGGCGCCTGGTAGGCATAGGCTTGCTGCTGATAGGCATTGGGTGCCTGGTAGGCATAGGCCTGCTGCTGGTAGGTATAAGGCGCCTGATAGGCGTAGGCCTGCTGCTGGTAGGCATAAGGTGCCTGATAGGCATAGCCCTGCTGGTAGGACGCATAGGCGGCCTGCGAGTAGGCGGAGGGATCCGGATAATAAGCGGTCGGCTGGACCGTCGGGGCCTGGTAGGCGTAGGAGGCTGGCACCGTCGGCAAGGGGGTGCTGGGCGTGGTGCCGATGGTGCCCAGGGGAGTCGGCGTGCCATTGGCGACGGGTGTGGTCGGGTAGTAGGTCGGCGCCGGGTAGTAGGCCTGGGCGGGCTGGGCCGCGGCAGCGACGGTCGGCTGAGCCGGGCGATCGGGCGGCGGGGTGAAGGGCTGGATGTCGCTCGCCGCCACGGGCTGGACGTCGCGCGAGGTCGTGGGCGCTACCTGGGCGGCGCGGGCATCGGGGCTGATCTGGACGGTGTCGCGCACCGGCTGAGGAGCCGGCTGGGGCGCGGGCTGAGGGGCCGGCTGCGGGGCCGGTTGAGGCTTGGGGGCCTGGGGAGCCGGGGTCTGCTGGCCGTTGAGCAGCTTTTGGACGCCACTGCGCACGCGGTTCCAGTCGAAGTTGTCCGACGGATCGGTCTTGCGGCCGCGGGGGATCGCCACGTCCCGGTGCCCGGTGATGCGATCCATGGGCACCTTGTAGGTCTGGCAGAGATAGGCTACCAGCTTGATCAGGGCGTCGTACTGGGCGTCGGTGTAGGGATCCTTGTCATCCCCCTTGTTGACGATCTCGATGCCGAGCGAGAAGTCGTTGACGTCGCCCTTGCCCTTGAAGGTGCTCTCGCCCGCATGCCAGGCGCGCTTGTCGTCGGCGACCGACTGCACGATGGTGCCGTCCTTGCCGACGATGTAGTGCGAGCTGACCTGGGCAGAGGGGTTCTGGAAGTAGCTCCCGGTGTCCTGGGCGCGGCCGCCGCTCGCGGTGTGGTGCAGGACGATGGTGTCGATGTCGGTACCAGCAGGCCGATCGTTGTGGTTCGGCGAGGGCATGGAGAGCACGGGAGGCTTGGAAAGGCCGCCGCCGGCCTGTACGGTCGGCCGCTGAGCCGCCGTCATGCGCTGGGCTGCCGAACTGAAGCTCCGCGAATCGAGTTGTACGCCCATGTCTCCCCACCCTTCCAAACAGGTCCCTTCAGGATTATCGCCGGGGGCCGGGAAATTCGGTAAAAATCAGTTCTTACTCACGTTAATTTTGGACAAACCTTTCGGCAAACGCACGGGCGGTGGCCTGTTTCGGGTGTGATGAAAGTCTAGACCTCGATCTGCTCAGGTATAATGGCCCATGCTGCTGCTTTTCGACCTCTGGAGTCGCGCCCATGATCCATCAGACGATCGTTTTCGCACCACACTCGTGGGGCCTCACGCATGTGGGCCGCTCGCTCATGGTCGCTCAAGAGCTGCAGCGCCGCGGCTTCCGGTGCGTCTTCGTCGGCGACGGCCCCTACGTCCTGCCGGAGGAGTCGCCCGTGCGCGCGGCGGGCTTCGAGGTTCACCCGCTCATCGACCTGACGAAGGCCCCGGTGACGGCCCAAGGCTTCGACGTCCACACCGCGACATCCCTGCGCCGGCTGGTCTCGGCTGAGCGCGAGATGATCCAGCACCTCAAGCCGGCGGTCATCGTGAGCGATTTTCGCCCCTCGATCCACGTTTCGGCCGCCATCGAGAACGTGGGGGTCGTCGCCCTCACCAGCACCCGCTGGACCCATTACTGGGGCAACCGGCTCATGCCGCCCCATGAGCATGCGCTGACGATCCAGGTCACCAAGCTGGTCGGTCGGACCCTCGGAAGGGCCATGCTCAGGCCGTTGGCGCCTGGGATCTGGGAGCGGATCTTCCAGGGCAACGTGCGCCTCTACAACGATCTCCTGGCCGAGCATGGGCTGCCGCCGCATGACGACTTCCTGCGTCTGTTGGAGGGCAGCGTCGCCACTTACCTCACGGACGCACCCGACGGGTGCAAGACCAAGACTCATTTGCCGCCCCAGATCCGGGTGGCGGGTCCCCTTTACTGGACGGCGCCGCCCAGCCCGGGCTGGGACGACGAGCTTCCCCGCGACAAGCCCTGGCTGTACCTCTCGGCCGGCAGTACCGCGAGCGCCGATCTCTTCCCCTCCTTGTTCCAGGAGCTCGGGGG
>DATNQJ010000365.1:0-8264 GCA_036704085.1 Stenomitos sp. | reverse complement strand
AGGGGCGAACCTGGAGCCTCAGCGGCAGACCCACCGGAGGCGGGTCCCGCCCAGTTGTAGTAGAGCGAGAGCGCCGGAGCCGGCAAGGCCTGACCGGTCGAGGGCACGAAGGCGAGCGGAATGTCCAGGGCCAGCGAGATGCCGTCCCTGGCGCCGACCTCGAAGCCGAGGCCCGCGCCGCAGGTCCAGTTGGCCGGACGGGAGGTATCGAACTGGTAGACAGCCGCTCCTGCCAGCCCGTACAGGCGTCCCCAGTCCAGGGTGGCGATCGTCCGGGTGCCCAAGAGTCCGACATCGTAAAGGAAGCCGCTACCCGGCTGGTCAGCTGTACCGAGGGACGCTCCGAAGCCGGTCCCCACGCGCCAACCCCAGCCACTCGGAGCGATGTGCCGGTAGCTAAGGCCCACACCCGAAAGGCCCCCGAGGTTCGTCCCCGGGATCCAGCCCGCCGTGTAGCCGAGACTGCGCACGGCTTCTTCGGCTCCCGCCGGCAGTGTCAAGGTCAAGGAGAGCAGCAGGGTCAGGGTTCCCAGGTGTCGCATGGCCACGTCCTTCCGCACACCCTGTTCAATACCCGAACACTTACTTGCTTATAGGGATAAGGCCAAGATGGACGGGCGAGACCTAGAGAAGGGTGACCATGGACTAGCCACTTTGGCATAGGCTATGCGTCACCCCGGCGAAAGCCGGGGTCCAGGGCAGGCAGCACGTGTGCCGATCCTGGATCCCGGCTTTCGCCGGGATGACGGGCCTTCCCCGTCTCAAAGCATGCTCACGGAGCTCTAAACGGAAGCTCGCATGGCATACGACAAAGCCCCCGCCATCCGGGATGGCGGGGGCTCGAGAAGGCGGGTTAGTGGGCCGCGGGCGGCACCAGCTCCCAGTTCTTCTTGAAGACGTCCTTGGGATCGATCTTCCCCTTCTGCTTCAGGTACTCGATGATGAGCTCCCGGATGCTCTCCTGGCGATCGTAGATCACCGGGCAGTCCTTGAGCATCTCGTAGCCGCCACCGCCACCCTGGCGATAGGAGTTGAGCGCCAGCGAGAAGGTCGCCTCATCCGTCACGGGCTTGCCCTGATAGCTCAGCCCCACGACGCGCGAGCCCACCGGCTGGTTCAGGTCGATCCGGTAGTCGACGCCCGAGACCATGTCGTAGTTGTAGGCCCGGATCTCGGGGTTCAGGAGCACCTCGCCGTGCGCGCCCGGCACGTAGTACCGCGCGGCCGTCTCGAGGTAGTCCTTGAGCTTCTGGCCCGTGATCTGGACGGCCACCATCCCGTTCTCGTAGGGATAGAGGGCCGCGATGTCCGCGATGGTGATGTTGCCCTTCTGGAGGACCGCCTCCAGGTTGAAGGAGGCCGCCGAGGCGAGCTGCGCACCGGTCGCCGCCTTCTGGACCTCGTTGATGAGATCGATGATGGGCGTGTCCTGCATGACGCTGTCCTTGGCGGACCACTCGGAGGTCGTCTTGGCGATCGTCGAGTGGACGTACGCCACCGTCGCGTCATGGGCTCCCTGGGTCGCGGCCAGGACCTCGGGCGCGGGCTTCACGTTGTCGAGGTTCAGGACGTCGGTGGACTTGGAGACCACCTTCCAGTGGCCGTCCACCTTGGTGAGCTTGAGCTTGGCGACCGCGAGCCGCTCGGCCCAGAGCTTGGCCTGGGCGCAGGCGACGCCGTTGATGACCTCGCTCTTCACTTCCTGGTGCGAGTGACCGGCGAAGAGCACGTCGATCTCGGGGAAGCCCGCGGCGATTCGCCAGCTCACATTCTCGGGCGGCAGGCCCGAGGCGGGCGAGTAGCCCGAGTACTCGGGACCGTACTTGTTGCCGAGGCCCGCGTGGGGCACGGCCAGGATCACGTCGCACTGACGCTTGAGCTCGGGGATCCAGCGCTCGGCCGAGGCCAGGAGGCTGCGGGTCTCGAGCTTGCCCTGCACGTTCGCCTTGTCCCAGAGGACGATGCCGGGCGGGCTGAAGCCGATGACGCCCACCTTCACGCCGCCCACGTCCTTGATGACGTAGGGCTTGAAGAAGGGGTCGTTGGTGCCCGCCTTGTAAAGATTACAGGAGACGAACGGGAAGGTCGCCTCTTGCTCCGCCTTGCGGAGGTTGGGCAGCCCGAAGTTGAAGTCGTGGTTGCCCACCCCGAAGACGTCGTAGTGCATGGCGTTCATGGCCGCGATCATCGGGTTGAGGCCCTTGCCGCCCTGAACCTTGGCCTGCACGTACGGAAGGGGCGAGCCCTGCAGCATGTCGCCCGAGTCCACCAGCAGGGTGTTCGGGTTCTCGGCGCGGAACTTCTTGACCAGGGTGTAGACCTTGGCGAGGCCCAGGGCCTCTTCCTTGTCCGTGTAGTAGGTAGTCGGCCACACGTGTCCATGGACGTCCGTGGTGCCGAGGAGGGTCAGATCAATGGTTTGTGGCTCGGCCGCTTGCACGGCAAGGCCCTGCCCCGTTAGGAGCAGGGCCAAGCCGACAGAAGCCGCCAACTTGAGAGTATTCAAGTGGTTCTCCTTCAAAGGGGTTCCGGGTTAGCGGAGGGCCCTCGCGCCGCCGATCAGCTCGGCAGCCCGCAGACGCACGATCGCCCGCAAGAGGGCGGCCTCGGTCAGGGTGTCCATGACCTTGGTCGCCTGCATCTCGGCGCGTTCCTTGGCGTGCTGGGCCCGGACCACGTCGATCTCGCTGGCGCGCTCGGCGGCGTCGGTCAGGATGGTCACCTTGTCAGGCTGAACATCCAGGAAGCCGCCCATGACCGCTACGATCTCCTGTTTACCCCCTTGATGGACGGTCAACACCTCGGGCACCAGCTTGGTGAAGAGGGGGGTGTGGCCGGGCAGGATGCCCAGCTCCCCCTCGCAGCCACGCACCGCGATGAAGTCCGCGTTCTCCGAGAACACCACCCGATCGGGCGAGATGATTTCGAGCTTGAACGGCATGGCTTAGCCCTGCGCGATCTTCTGAGCCTTCTCGACGGCTTCCTCGATGGTACCGACCATGTAGAAGGCCTGCTCGGGAAGGTCGTCGTGCTTGCCTTCGCAGATCTCCTTGAAGCCGCGGATCGTGTCGGCCAGCTTGACGTACTTGCCAGGCGTGCCGGTGAAGACTTCGGCGACGAAGAAGGGCTGCGAGAGGAAGCGCTGGAGCTTACGGGCACGGGCGACCGTGATCTTGTCCTCGGCCGAGAGCTCTTCCATACCGAGAATCGCGATGATGTCCTGCAGCTCCTTGTACTTCTGGAGGATGCGCTGGACTTCACGCGCCACCTGGTAGTGCTCCTCGCCCACGACGTTGACGTCCAGAGCGCGCGAGGTCGAGGCCAGGGGATCCACCGCGGGGTAGATGCCGATCTCGGTCAGCGCACGGCTGAGGTTGGTCGTCGCGTCCAGGTGCAAGAAGGCGGTCGCAGGCGCCGGGTCGGTGTAGTCGTCCGCGGGCACGTAGATCGCCTGGATCGAGGTGATCGAGCCGTCCTTGGTGGTGGTGATGCGCTCCTGGAGAGCGCCCATCTCGGTGGCCAGGGTGGGCTGGTAGCCGACCGCCGAGGGCATACGGCCCAACAGCGCCGACACTTCCGAACCCGCCTGGGTGAAGCGGAAGATGTTGTCGATGAACAGCAGCACGTCCTGCTTCTGCTCGTCGCGGAAGTACTCGGCCATGGTGAGCGCCGAGAGGCCGACGCGCATACGGGCACCGGGCGGCTCGTTCATCTGACCGTAGACCAGGCAGGTGTTCTTGATAACGCCCGAGTCCGTCATTTCGTGGAAGAGGTCGTTGCCCTCGCGGGTGCGCTCGCCCACGCCGCCGAACACCGACACGCCCGAGTGGAACTTGGCGATGTTGTTGATCAGCTCCTGGATGATGACGGTCTTGCCGACGCCGGCGCCGCCGAACAGGCCGATCTTACCGCCCTTGAGGTAGGGAGCCAGCAGGTCGACGACCTTGATGCCCGTCTCGAGGAGCTGCGGGGTGACTTCCATGTCGACCAGCTTGGGAGCCGGACGGTGGATGGGCCACATGGGGACGTTCTCGGGCGCGGGCTTCTCATCCACGGGCTCGCCGAGGACGTTGAAGATGCGGCCCTTGGTCATGTCGCCGACGGGCACCGAGATGGGCGCGCCGGTGTCCGAGACCTTCATGCCGCGGACCAGACCGTCGGTCGAGCTCATGGCGACCGCGCGGACGCGGTTGTCGCCCAGGTGCTGCTGCACTTCGGCGGTCAGGCGGACCTTGACGCCCGACTCGGTGGTTCCCTCGATGCGCAGCGCGTTGTAGATGGCGGGGAGGTGGTCGGTGAAGGCCACGTCGATGACCGGGCCGATGACCTGGGTCACTTCCCCGATATTGGCTTGGGTAGCCGTCGCAGTCATTAATGTACTCCTTAACAAATCCGAGTTACTGGCATCGAACGGACTAGGCCTTGAGGGCCTCAGCACCGCCCACGACCTCGAGGATCTCCTGGGTGATGGCACCCTGACGGGCCTTGTTCAGGACCAGGGTCAGGTGCTGGATCATCTCGCCCGCGTTCTTCGAGGCGTTGCTCATGGCGTTCATCTGGCTCGCGAAGAAGGAGCTCGCGCTCTCCAAGAGGGCCTGGTACACCACGGTCTCGAGGTACTTGGGGATGAGCTCCTCGACCATGGCTTCCGCCGACGGCTCGAAGAGGTACTCACGCTGGGACGTGGCCGTCCCGGCCGACTCCGGCAGGCTCGCCGGCAGGAGGTCCGTGACCTCCGGGGTGTAGCGGAGCATGGAGTGGAACTGCGTGTAGACGAGCTCCACCTTGTCCACCGTGCCCTCGGCGTACAGCTTGGTGACCTCTTCGGCGATGACCGAGGCCTCGGCGAAGGTCGGGATCGCGGGCAGGTTGGTGTAGCGCGAGATCACCGGGAAGTTCGAATGGCGGAAGAACGTGACGCCCTTGGTCCCCACGATGAGGAGGTGCGGCTCGGCCCCCTGGGCCTTCCACTCGCGAACGCGATTGACCGCCGCGCGGATCACGTTGGAGTTGAAGGCACCGGCCAGGCCCTTGTCAGAGGTCACCACGATGATGGCGACCTTCTTGACCTCGCGGCGCTCGAGCAGCTTGCTGCTGAGCTCACCGGCGGGCACGAAGGAGGTCACGGTCGCGAACATGTCCTTGATCCCCTGCGAGTAGGGGCGGGCCGAGGTGGCCCGGCCCAGGGCGCGGCGGACCTTCGCCGCCGCGACCATCTCCATCGCCTTGGTGATCTGGCGCGTGCTCGCGACCCCCTTGATCCGCCGCCGGATTTCTTTTGCGTTAAGCGGCATGGCGAACCTTTCCTACTTGGCGGCGAACAGGCTGGACTTGAAGGCCTTGACGGCCTCCTCGATCTTGGCCTTGTGCTCGTCGGTGAACTGACCCTTGGCGCTGATCTCGTCGATCACCGCCCCGATGTTGTTCTTGGCGTAGCCGAGGAACTCGTTCTTGAAGCGAACGATCTCCTTGACCTCGACGTCGTCCAGCAGACCCGCGGTACCGAGGTAGATGAGGGTGGTCATCTGACCGACCGAGTACGGGTGGTACTGGGGCTGCTTCATGAGCTCCATGAGGCGCTGACCGCGGGCGAGCTGCGCCTGGGTGGCCTTGTCCAGGTCCGAGGCGAACTGCGCGAAGGCCGCGAGCTCACGGTACTGGGCGAGCTCACCCTTGATCTTACCGGCGACCGACTTGATCGCCTTGGTCTGGGCGGAACCGCCGACGCGGCTGACCGAGATACCGACGTTGACCGCGGGACGGAAGCCGGCGTTGAAGAGGTCGGTCTCCAGGAAGATCTGGCCGTCGGTGATCGAGATGACGTTGGTCGGGATGTACGCCGAGACGTCGCCCGCCTGGGTCTCGATGATGGGCAGGGCGGTCATGGAGCCGGCGCCCATGGCGTCCGACAGCTTCGCGCCGCGCTCGAGCAGACGGCTGTGGAGGTAGAAGACGTCGCCGGGGTACGCCTCACGGCCGGGCGGACGACGGAGCAGCAGGGACATCTCGCGATAGGCCCAGGCCTGCTTGGTCAAGTCGTCGTACACGATGAGGACGTGCTTGCCGTTGTACATGAACTCTTCGCCCATCGCCGCACCCGCGAAGGGGGCGATGTACTGCATCGTGGCGACTTCTTCGGCCGTCGCCGCGACGATGATCGAGTAGCTCATCGCATCGGCATCCTCGAGCGCCTTGATGACGCGGGCCACCGTCGAGGCCTTCTGGCCGACGGCGACGTAGATGCAGACGACGTCCTTGCCCTTCTGGTTGATGATGGTGTCGATCGCAACGGCCGTCTTACCGGTCTGGCGGTCGCCGATGATCAGCTCGCGCTGGCCGCGGCCAACGGGGATCATCGCGTCGATGCCGAGGATACCGGTCTGCAGGGGCTCGTGGACCGACTTACGGGCGATGATGCCGGGGGCCTGACCCTCGATCGGGCGGTACTTGTCGGTGTTCAGCGCGCCCTTGCCGTCGATGGGCAGGCCGATCGCGTTGACGACACGGCCCAAGAGGGCCTCGCCGACGGGCACCGAAGCGATGCGACCGGTCGACTTGACGGTGTCGCCTTCCTTGATCTTCTTGTAGTCGCCCAGGATGACGGCGCCCACGTTGTCCTCTTCAAGGTTGAAGACCATGCCCGTGACGTCCTGGCCGAAGTCCAGCAGCTCGCCGGCCATCGCCTTCTGGAGGCCATGGATGCGGGCGATGCCGTCGCCCACCTCGAGCACGGTCCCGGTGTTGGTGACCGTCATCTCGGCGCTGTACTTCTCGATCTGCTGCCGCAGCACGGCGGTGATTTCATCGTGACGAATGCCAATCATGGCTGCTCCTCTTTCCTAGGTATTAAGCCAGGGTGCGAGCGAGCGCTTCGAGGCGCCCCCGCAGGCTGTTGTCGATAACCTTGTCGCCGACGGTGACCACGAGGCCCCCGATCAGGTCGGGGTCGAGGGTGGTCTCCATCTCAATCTCGCGCTCGGTCGCCTTGGCGAGCACGCGGCGCAGTTCCTCGGTCTCGTCGGATCCGAGGGCCATGACCGTCCGGACGTTCACCTTGACGCGCTTGCGGTAGGCGTCGAAACGCTCGCGGAAGAACCGCGGCAGGGTTGCGACGCTGCCACCGCGCTGCTTGTCGAACATCAGGAGCAGCGTGTTGAACGTGATGGGCTCGATCTTGCCCTCGAAGAGCTGCTTGACGATGGCCTTCTTGTCCTCGGTGGAGACCACCGCGCTGTCCCAGAGGCGGGCCATGTCGGGATGGTCGGCGAGGATCTGGGCGATCGCCGCCAGGTCCTGATCCACCTTGGCGAGGTTGCCCTGCGCCTCGGCGATCCCGAAGAGCGCGTCGGCGTAGCGCTGGGCTACAGAGTGATTGGGCATGATCCGTCTCCCACTTTCTGGATGAAGCGCGCGACCAGCTGGCGCTGGGTCTCGGGGTTCATCTGACGCTTGAGTTCGGCTTCGGCCTCCTCGAGGGCCCGGCGCAGCAGGGTGACGCGAATCGTCTGCTGGGCGAGGCTCTTCTCGCGCTCGACCTCGAGCTTGGCGTGGTCGCGCAGACGCTGGGCGTCGGCCTCACCGGTCGTCTCGACGTCCTTGGCCACCTGGACGGCCATGGTCTTGGCGTTGGTGACGACCGCGGCGAGCTCCTGCTCGATGTTGGCAAGGCGCTTCTTGAAGTCGGCGAGCTCGGCCTCGGCCTTGGTCTGGGCGGCCTCGGCCTCCTCGAGGGCCTTGCGGGTGGCCTCGTTACGCTCGTGCAGGGTCGCGGCGACCTTGGGGCCGGCGAACTTCCAGAGCACGAAGGCGATCAGGAGGAAATTGAATACGGCAAAAAAGGCTTGTAGGGCGATCGCGGTCATGCCTCGGTCCCTCCGCGGGTGGCGGAAACAGTCGCGGGCTCAGCACCCGCCTTGCGCGCAATCATGGTGGCGAGCGCCGAAACGTCGCCCGAAAGTTCGTTGAGAGCCGCATCGCGCTCGGCGCGAATCGACTGCCGGGCGCTGTCGATCTGCGCTCCGACCTCGGCCTTGACCGACGTCAGGAGGGCCTGACGCTTGCTCTCGGCCTCGGCGACGGCAGCCGAGATGGCTTCCTGCGCCTCGACCCGCGCGGCCTTCATGCGGGTCTCGTAATCCTGCTGGAGCGCCTGGATCTGGTCGAGATCCTCCTTGGCCTGGGCGTGCTTGCCCTGGACGAAGGCGCGGCGCTCCTCGAGGACCTTGGTGACCGGCTTGAAGAAGATGGCGTTCATGATCCCGGCG
>DATNQJ010000364.1:0-2297 GCA_036704085.1 Stenomitos sp. | reverse complement strand
GCGCGTGATCTCCTTTTGCTCCTTCTGGGTCTTGAAGCGGCTCAGGAGGCCCATCTTGATGGGGTAGGGCGCGAAGCGCTCGCGCAGGGTCTGGTAGTGCTGATGGGCCAGGAGGGTGGTCGGCGCGAGCACGGCGACCTGCTTGCCCGCCATCACGGACTTGAAGACGGCGCGCAGCGCGACCTCGGTCTTGCCGAAGCCCACGTCGCCGCAGATGAGCCGGTCCATGGGCCGGCGGGACTCCATGTCCGACTTGGTCTCGGCGATCGCCCGCATCTGGTCGGGCGTCTCGGTGTACGGGAAGGCCTCCTCCATCTCGGACTGCCAGACGCTGTCCTGGGGGAAGGCGTAGCCCGGCTGGGCCGCGCGGTGGGCGTAGAGCTTCAGGAGGTCCTCGGCGAGGTCCTGGACGCTCTTCTTGACGCGCTTTTTGATGTTCTCCCAGTCGGCGCCGCCCATCTTGTTGACGCGCGGCTTGGCCTCGTGGCTGCCCCGGTAGCGGTGCAGGAGGCCGAGCTGCTCGACCGGGACGTAGAGCCGATCTTCGCCCTGGTACTGGACGAGCAGGTACTCGCGCTCCTGGTTGGAGATGGTCAGGCGCTTGAGGCCCAGGTACTGTCCGATGCCGTGCTTGGTGTGAACGACGTAGTCGCCCACTTTCAGCTCGGAGAGGTTCGCGATCTGGGGCCCCGCGTAGGGCTGGCGCTTCGGGGCGCGGGCGCCGGGGCGCTTCTGCCAGCCGAAGAGCTCCGCGTCCGAGAGGACCATCAGGCCGAGCCCCGGCCAGTTGAAGCCGGCGTTCAGGCTCTCGCGGACGATCCAGATGCCGCCCATGGGGAAGGTGGGAGCGGGCAGGTGGCCGCCGTAGCTCGCGGACACGGAGCGCTCGTCCAGGATGGCCGCCACGCGCTGGGGCTGGGTGGAGGCGATGATGACCTTGCGGCCCTCGGCGACGGCCTCCTTGAGGGCGCCGGCGAGCTGGTCGAACTGGTTGCCGAAGCCGGGCGCCGCATGGGTGCCCTGGTCCTCCTTGCCCCGCTCGGAGCCAGGAGCCAGATCGAGCTGGGCGTAGGACTTGAGGGCGGTCCCGAGCTCGTCCCATTCGATGTGCAAGGGCGTCGGCAGGGGCACGAGATCCCCGCTCTGGTACCCCGCGTCGTAGCGCTTCTGGATCTCGCCCACCCAGCCGCGGTAGGCCGAGGCGATCGCCTTGTGATCCAGCCAGATCACGGGCATCGACGTGGGAACGTAGTCGAGGAAGGTCCCGAGCCCGCCGAAGAAGGGCGCGTAGTACTCGCAGCCCTCGAAGTACTGGAAGGCGCTCAGCTGCTCGAGGGCGGCCTCGACCTTCTTGTGGAGCTTGGCGGCCTCGGCGAGCTTCTTGCCGCCCATCAGCTGGTTGGCGCGCTTCTGGGCGGATCCGTAGAGGCTGTTCTTGGCGTGTTGCCAATCATCAGTCGGCAGGATGAGCTCGCGGGTCGGCCAGAGCCGCAGCACGTCCAGGGTCTCCTGCGAGCGCTGGCTCGCGAGGTCGAATTCCTGGATGCGGTCCACCTCGTCGCCGAACCACTCGATGCGCACCGGCGCCGCGGCCTGGGGGGGGTAGACGTCGAGGATGCCGCCGCGGCGGGAGAACTCGCCCTTCTCGGTGACGGCCGGGCTCGGCCGGTAGCCGAGCTTCATGAGCTGCTGGGTCAGCTCCTGCGGGCTGAGGGCGTCGCCCGCCTGGAGGGTGACGGTCGCCGTCCGCCAGCTCTCGGGGCTCGGCACGCGCATGGCGAGGGCGCGCGGGGTGGTGATGACGCGGTGCGGGCCCGGCTCTGAGAGGGCCGCGAGCACCGCCTGGCGCTCATGCAAGAGTTCCTCTTCGGGCGAGACGCCCTCGTAAGGGGTGATCTCGACGGCCGGGAAGTAGTGGGCCTCGACACCGTAGGCCGCCAGATCCGCATGGAAGCGCTTGGCGACGTCCGCGGACGGGGCCACGACCAGGAAGCTCTTCGACTCGAGGGAGGCCGCCATGAAGGCGGCCACCGGCGCCGTCACGCCCCCTGTCTGGGCGAGGCGTCCAGCGACCAGGTTGGTCTGCAAGTCGACGAAAAGGGGGTGCTCGGCGAGAAACGCCGTCAAGTCAGCCAGATTGCTCATGAAGGTGTGTCGATGCCCTAAAAACGCGCGTCACGAATCGATCCAGTGTATCACGGGGGGCTCATCCACCGCCCGCGCGCTTATTGAAAGGATGCTAGTGCGGTGCCTCGCTGTTTTCACTTGTAAAGGCACCTGGGAGCGCCGGCGTCTCG
>DATNQJ010000363.1:0-2872 GCA_036704085.1 Stenomitos sp. | reverse complement strand
GAGCATTTTTGGATTATATCAGCCCGCTAGCCGAAGATCACCCGCACATCGTGCGCCGGCACCTCGATCGGCCGACCGTCCAGGGTCAAGACCTGCGTCGAGTCCCCCGCATTCGCGACGACGAGGGCCTGCTCTTCGGTCGTCCGGCGCTCGAAGGCCAAGAGCTTGTCCCGATTCGAGACGTGGCGCCAGCGGAAGTCCCCCTCGGCAAACACCGGATGCGTCCGGCGCAGGCCCAAAAACTCGCGATAGGCGGCCATGACCTTGCGATCCCAGCGCTTGGGCTCCCAGACCATGGGGGCCCTGGCCTCGTCGGCCGTCTTGCCCTTCATGCCGATCTCGTCGCCGTAGTAGAGCTGCGGGGTGCCGGGCAGGAGGGTCTGGAAGGCGATCGCCAGGCGCATGCGGCGCGCGTCCTTGGCGTAGGTGCCGTAGAAGCGCTCCGTGTCGTGGTTGTCCAGCAGGTTCCAGCAATGGCGCAGGGAGGCCTCCGGGTACCCCTCGATGTAGTGCGACAGGCGCCGGGCGAAGGTCTCGGCCGAGATCTCGAAGCGGAAGAAGTCCACCAGCGGCCGGCGGAACTGGAAGTTGAGCACTCCGTCGTAGAGGCCGTCGCGCAGCTGGCTGAAGACCGGCTCCCACTCCTCGCCGATGACGACGGCCTCGGGGTGGTGGCGCCTGAGGCGCTCCTTGAAGCGCCTGAGAAAGGACGCCGGCAGGTGCTGGGCCGCGTCCAGGCGCCAGCCGTCCACGCCCGCCCAGCGATCGACGACCTCCATGAGTCGCTCCTGGGTCTCGGGGTGCTCGGTGTCGAGCTTGGGCAGCACCCCCCAGTTGAGCCAGGTCTCGGGCTTGCCGTCGGGCTTGAGGAGGTAGTGGCGGCCTCGCAGCTCGGGATCTCGGTACCAGGGGTGCTCGTAGCTCGTGTGGCCGAACACGCCGTCGAGGACGAGCTTCATGCCCCGGGCGTGCAGGTCGTCCACCAGGCCCCGGAAATCTGCCTCCGAGCCCACGTGCGGGTCCAGGCTCAGGTAGTCGTCGGTGTCGTAGCGATGGGTCGAGCGGCTCTTGAAGATGGGCGTGAGCAGGAGCACCGTGACGCCCAGCTCCTGCAGGTACGGCACGGCCTGGCGGATGCCCGGCAAGTCTCCGTTGTAGAAGGTGCGCTGGTGCGTATGGCGTCCGCACAGGAGGCGCTTGTCCTCCGAGGAGACGACGGGCTGTCCATGGAAGGAGAACTCGCCCGGGCGGACATCGAGCGCGGGGTTGCCGTTGCGGAACCGATCCACGAAGACGTGATAGACGACCTCGTTGCCCCACGGGCCCTGTCCCATTTCACTCCCCCTTCAAGCGGCCGCCCAACGCGCCCTTCCGGGCGCCCCTCGAGCATGATACCCGCCCGAGGGAATTTGCCCGCGCCTGAAAGGGGCTCAGGCTAGCGCTCCGGCTTGGGGGTGTCGGGTCCCGAGGGCGGCAGGACGGGCAACTCGCGGAGACTGGCCGGAACGTCTCCTGTCAGGCTCTCGAGGAAGGCCACGATGGCCGCCACGTCCTCCTGGCTGAGGGTCTTGCCGAGCTGGGTCTCGCCCATGATCCGGACCGCCTGCGGGAGCTGCCAGACGCCTCCGTCGTGGAAGTAGGGGTAGGTCCGGGCCACGTTGCGCAGCGAGGGGGCCTTGAAGACGTACTTGTCCGCCTCCCGCTTGGTGACGTCGTAGCGCCCCAGGTCCTTGCGATCGGCGTACGGCTTGAAGATCCCGAACTTCTGGAAGCTGGTGCCGCCGACGCCCACCCCCTGGTGGCAGGTGACGCAACCCTGGCGCATGAAGACGCCCAGACCCTGTCGCTCCTTGGCGTCGAGGGCGCTGGCGTCCCCCTCCAGGAAGCGATCGAAGCGGGACGGGGTCAGCATGGTCCGCTCGAAGGCGGCGATCGCCTCGGCGACGTGCTGGTAGTTGGGCTCGGGGGCCTGGGGGAACGCCGCCAGGAAGGCCGCCTGGTACCCGGGAATGGAGCGGATCCGCTCGATGGCGAGCTTCTGGTTCGGCATCCCCATCTCCAGCGGATTGAGGATCGGTCCCTTGGCCTGCTCGACCAGGTCGGGCGCCCGTCCGTCCCAGAACTGCCGGGCGTTGAGCACGGCGTTGAGGACCGTCGGCGCGTTGCGATCGCCGGGTTGAGCCTTGTGCCCCAGGGAGGTCGCGAGGTTGTCGACCCCGTAGGAGGCCAGGCTGTGGCACGTCGCGCAGCTGATGGCGCCGCTGATCGAGAGCCGCGGATCGTAATAGAGCTGCCGGCCGAGCTCGACCAGCGGCTTGGGCGGCGGCGTGACCAGCTCGGGAAGCAGGGGCTTGAAGTGGCGTTGGGCCTGGGTGAGCAGGGGATCGGAGGCTGCCCATACCGGAGCGGCGACCGTGGCCACTCCGAGCAGCATCCCGAGGATCCGCCGGGATCGGCTTCGCATGAACTCCTCCTTTGGGGTGGGACCGGAACGCTTAGAGATACGGCCGGTAGGAGTACCCACGATCCTCCCAGTAGCCGCCCCGGCCCCGGCCGATGCCCTCCAGCGAGCGCACGACCTCGATCCGGTGGATGAACTTCGTGCTCTTGTAGCCCAGTTGGTTGGACACCCGCAGGCGCAGGGGAGCGCCGTGCTCGATGGTCAGAGGGCTCCCGTTCAGCTCGTAGACCAGCAGGTTCTGGGCATGGCGGGCGTCCTCGAGCGACAGGCTGCCGTAGAAGGGGCGCATGAGCTCGCGGCTGTAGTCGGCCGCATGGAACACCACATACCGGGCGTCCGGAAGAGGCCGGGCGCGCGCGAGGACGTCGGCGAGGCGCGCGCCGGTCCATGCGGCGATCGCGCTCCAGCCCT
>DATNQJ010000362.1:0-2992 GCA_036704085.1 Stenomitos sp. | reverse complement strand
ATGGCCCCGATGGTCACGGAGCCGGGCTGCAGGGCCGCCCGCAGGCCGCCCGAGTTCATGACCCCGATGTCCGCCTGGGCGCGCGCGCGGATCATGTCGGCCGACCAGTCGCCCAGCTCGCAGTCCCGGACGTACTTGCCCTCGGTGGACAGGCCCTTGGGAGCCTGACCGATGACCACCGCCATCTGCTTGTCGATCTTGTCGTTGTAGGTGGCGACCGTGGCCGCGACCGTCGGATCGTCGGCGATGTCCTTGGTGATGGGAAGGAGCTTGCCCTCGTACGAGACGGCCTTGCCGTTCTCGACCTTGAGGTCGAGCTTGCCGAGGTACTCACCCCACTGGAAGCCCTGCACGACGATCGTCTTCCAGTCGCCGTTGACGACTTCCTTGGGCTGCTCGAGCTTGGTGTGCGAGTGGCCGCCGACGATGACGTCGATGCCCTTCACCTTGCCGGCCAGCTCGAGATCCTCGGCAAGGCCGCTATGCGAGAGCATCACGACGAGGTCGGACTGCTTGCGCAGGCTGTCGGCGGTCTTCTGGGCCACGTCGTAGGGCGAGACGAACTTGAAGCCGGCGCGGTTCTTCTCGGCCACGGCCAACAGCGCCTCGTCGCCCATCACCCCGAACACGCCGATCTTGAGGCCCGCGCGCTCGAAGACGTAGGTCCCGAGGAAGAGCGGCTTGCCGGTCTTGGGATCGAGCAGGTTGGTCGAGATGATCTTGAAGTGGCGGCCGGCCGCCTGCTTCTTGTAGTTCTCCAGGCCGTTGTCCAGGTCGTGGTTGCCCACGGTGGTGGCGTCGTAGCCCGCCTGATCCATCGTCAGGTAGTCGGGCTCGCCCGAGAAGAAGTTGAAGAGCGGCGTGCCCTGGAAGGTGTCTCCCGCATCCAGGACGAGCACGCGCTGGGCGTCCTTCTTGAGCTTGGCGATGAGCGTCGCGCGCCGGGCGATGCCGCCCAGGTCCTTGCCCTCACGGGTGTCGTAGGGCTTCAGGTGATCGTGGGTGTCGTTGGTGTGCAGGATGGTCAAATCGACCGGGGTGGCCCACGCGGGGGATCCGACCATCAGGAAGGCGGCCAAGCCGAGAATACCAAGTCTGCGCACGGAGCATCTCCTCACAATCGCCCGGAGCGGGAACAACTAGACGTACCCAGGATCGGGCGAGATTATCTTACGACGCCGAAAGCGGCCTGGCAAGCGCCCTGAGCGGCTCCCTGACGCCTGCCCTGTCGGGGAGCGCCCGCCTCACCGGGCCATGTTATAATGGCGCGGAAATCGCCCCCCGATCGGCCGGCTGACGGCCTTCCCGAGGGAGACGGAGGAGGGAGACCATGGCGTTAGCGTCGCTACCCGGACCGGTGCAGGAGCTCTGGAGCGTTTGGCGGGAGATCGAGGGCAAGGCTGCCCAGCCGATCACCCTGGGGCTGGTGGCCTCGTCGGGCCCCGACCGTGAGCACTGGCGCGATGCGCTGCTCATCGGCAGCCACGATCCCGACAAGCTGAAGCTCATCGAGGCGGAGGCCCAGACGGTCCCCAGTGCCGATCTGTACCTGGTGATCGTCACGTCCAACAGCGGCATCATCACGCGCGAGCTGCCCGTGCTGGAGCGCCTCGACCGCAGCAAGCTCATGGTGGCCCTGGTCGGCATGCCGGAGCACCTGGCCGCCACGCGGCAGCGGGAGCTGGTGCACGCCCTGGACCTCGCCCCCGATCAGGTGGTGCCCGTGTCCTCGCTCAAGGACCTGGCGGGCCCCTTCGCGCGCGCCCTCTTCGAGCGCCACGGCGACATGATCATCCCCCTGTCGCGCCAGTTCCCGATCTTCCGCTCCGAGGCCGCATGGCAAGAGGTCCAGGCGACCTCCAAGCAGAACGCCGTCATCGGGGCCCTGCCCCTGCCGGGCGCGGACATGCCCATCATGACGGCCAACCAGATCAAGATGCTCATGCGCATCGCGGCCATGTTCGACCTGCCCCTCAACGTCGATCGCGCCAAGGAGCTCTTGGCGGTGGTGGGCGGCGGCTTCGCGCTGCGCACCGTCTCGCGCCAGTTCGTGAAGGTGGTGCCCTGGGCGGGCTGGGCGATCGCCGGCGGCATCGGCTACACCGGGACGATTGCCATGGGCAAGGCGGCCATCGAGTACTTCAAGCGCAACGCCCCCTCGCACCAGGTGAGCCTCCAGCACAGCCATGAGGTCGAGGAGGCCGAGGGCCCGGTCCAGGGCGTCTAGACCGTGGCTTTACACCTGCTTGCCATCGAATCCTCGTGTGACGAGACCTCGGCGGCCGTCGTTCGCGACGGCACCGAGGTCCTCTCCAACCTCATCGCCTCCCAGATCGACCTGCACCGCCAGTATGGCGGCGTCGTCCCGGAGGTGGCCTCGCGGGCCCACATGGAGGCCATCGGCCCCCTGCTGGAAGAGGCCCTCGCCGAGGCGGGCGTGACCTGGTCGGATCTGGATGCGGTCGCCACGACCTTCGGTCCCGGTCTGCAGGGGGCCCTCCTGGTCGGCCTGATGGCCGCCAAGGGGGTGGCCTGGGCCCGGGGCATCCCGCTCATCGGGGTGCATCACCTGGCGGCGCACATCTGGGCGAACAAGATGGCCGCTCCCGAGCTGGAGCTGCCCTTCATCTGCCTCTTGGTCTCGGGCGGCCACACGGCCATCGTCCGGGTGGACGGCCCCGAGAACTTCAAGACCCTGGGCGAGACGCGCGACGATGCGGCGGGCGAGGCCTACGACAAGACGGCCCGCCTGTTGGGCCTGGGGTATCCCGGTGGCCCCGCCATCGATCGGCTAGCCAAGGAAGGCAACCCGAAGGCCTACGACTTCCCCCGTGCCTGGCTCGAAGGGTCCTACGACTTCTCGTTCAGCGGCCTCAAGACGGCCGTTCTGCGCATGCTCGAGCGGAGCCAGCAGGCGGGGATCGAGGTCAACGTCCCGGATGCCTGCGCGAGCTTCCAGCGGGCGGTCGTGGATGTCCTGGTGGGCAAGACC
>DATNQJ010000361.1:0-13372 GCA_036704085.1 Stenomitos sp. | reverse complement strand
CGCTCGGAGAGATCGGCTCGGCGCCCTCCGGTGGCTATCCCTTGTTCCACAACGCGACCTTGGTAGGTATCCCATGGGACCCAATGTAAACAGCGTCCAGGCACTCGCCGTTCTCTACGACCTCGCCATGACCATCGGCGGCGAGGTGTCGCTGGAAGCGCTCCTGACCAAGACCCTGCAGCGATTCCTCTACCACACGGGGTTCCCCGCGGGCCTGATCTACTCCCGACCGACTCCCCTGGGAGACGGAGCGTGGACGACCGTGCACCTCGAGGCCGTCATCGGCAACTACGCGCTCATCCGCTCCAAGGGGGAAAGCCTGCGCCTGAGGTCGCCCTTGGTGGGGACGACCACGGAGTTCGCCGAGGCGCCCGAGTGGCTCGCGGCGATCCCGGCCCGCCGCCCCTATCGCTATTACCTGCGCCTGCCCATCGAGAACGTCGGGGCCATCCTCTTGTTGAGTACCGAAAGGCCGCCCGCGAGGCTGCCGCTGACGGAAGTGTTCGTCCCCATCATGGCGCGGCTGGCGACGGCCGTCCGGCTGTGCCGGAGCATCGAGGAGCGCACGGCCGCTCTGGAGCAGGCCAACCAAGAGCTGGAGTCCTTCTCCTATTCCGTCTCGCACGATCTGCGCGCCCCCCTCCGGGCGATCGACGGGTTCTCCCAGATCCTGCTGGAGGATTATGCGGCCTCGCTGGACGACGAGGGACGGCACATGCTCGCCACGGTGCGCGAGAGCACCGTGCGCATGGGACACCTCATCGAGGACATTCTCAGCTTCTCGCGCATGGGGCGGCAAGCCATGCAGACCGTGCCCTTCGACCTGGCGGAGCTGGCCCGCGAGGTGTTCGAGGAGCTCCGGGCCGCGACCCCGGATCGCCGGCTACGACTGGTGATCCAGGAGGTGCCACCCGCCTATGGGGACCGAGCGCTCATCCGGCAGGTCCTGGTGAACCTGTTCTCCAACGCCCTCAAGTTCACGCAGCCGCGCGCCGAGGCCGAGATTCGGCTCAGCGGCGCGTGCGACGGCATGGAGAACCGGTACGAGGTGCGGGACAACGGAGTCGGGTTCGACATGCGCTATGCCGACAAGCTGTTCGGGGTCTTCCAGCGCCTGCACTCCGAAGCGGAGTTCGAAGGCACCGGCATCGGCCTGGCCATCGTCAAGCGGATCATCGGCCGGCACGGCGGGCGCGTCTGGGCCGAAAGCGACCTCGGGCAGGGCGCGACGTTTCACTTCACGCTCCCCCGGCCCGACGCCTAGCTCCCGGAGACCGCCTCCCCCTCGGGCAGGCCGGAGAGCCATTCCGGCGTGCTGCGCGCGAGCACCGCGCGATCCACCCGCCCCGTCAGCATGGCCTGGACAATGCCGCGATTCTTGGGGACCAGGAAGACCATCGCGAGGTGCCCCAGGACCAGGAGGCCCAGGATCGCCGCGCTGAAGAGGTGGACCTCGGCGATCTGGTGACGGACCGGACGGCTCAGGCCCCAGGCCTTCGCGTAGTTGAGGACGACTCCCGTCAGCACCATCCACGACACCAAGGCCTGGAAGGCCCGCAGGTTGACCCGCTGTCCGGGGTTGAAGCGGCGCGCGGCGTTCGGGACACTGCCGCGCCGGAAGAAGCGGAAGACGAGCGCGCTCAGGACCAGGAGCCCGCCTCCGAGCCACACGTGCGACTGAACGAGCACGTTCACGCCTCCTGGCCGCCAGTGATCCAGATCCTGCCAGATGAGGCTGCCCGTCATCCCCAGGAACAGGATGGCCAGGGCATTGGCCCAGTGATAGCGGCGTTCGGACTGGGTGAAGCGTTCGATGGACATGGGAAACCTCCGAGCGAGGGGACGACATGGATACTACGCCCCCGTATCCCGAAAAGTTTCAAGCCCCCGAGCATCAGGCCTCGGAGCCGGCCGAGACGGGCAGGGTGAACCAGAAGGTGCTCCCCTTGCCGGGCGTGCTCTCCACGCCCATCTGCCCGCCATGGGCCTCCACCAGCGCCTTCGAGATGGCGAGACCGAGGCCCGTCCCGCTGCTTTCCCGGGTCGAGCTCGTGTCCACCTGGTAGAACCGCTTGAACAAGTGAGGCAGGTGCTCCGGGGGGATGCCGACGCCGGTATCGTGCACCTCGACCCGCACGGCATCCGCCACGGCGGTGGCCGTCACCGTGATCCGACCGCCCGGCCGCGTGAACTTGATGGCGTTGCCCACGAGGTTGAGGAGCACCTGGCCGATCCGCCCCGCGTCCATCTGGAGGACGAGCGGCTCGTCCGGCAGGGTGGCCTCGAGCTGAATGCCGTTCTCGTCGGCCTGGGGCTTGAGAACCTTTAAAATCTCGCGCACCCGGTCCCGCAGATCGGAGCGGGCCGGTCGCAACGTGAAGGTGCCGCTCTCGAGCTTCGCGAAGTCCAACAGGTCGTCGACCAGGCGCTCGAGCTGGCTGCTCCCATCCAGGATCTCCTCGACGAACTGGCGCTGCTGCAAGGTGAGCGGCCCCCCGATGTTGTCCTCCAGGAACTCGGCATAGCCCTTGATGCTCGTGAGCGGGGTGCGCAGCTCGTGGGAGATGGTGTCGACGAAGCTGCTCTTCAGGCGATCCAGCTCCTTGAGGCGCTCGTTGCTCTTCTCCAGCTCGGCCGCCCGGCGTGCCAGCTCCTTCTCGACCTGCTTACGGAAGGTGATGTCCCGGACCATGCCCAGCGACCCCGCAAACTGGCCATCCGGATCAAAGATGGGATTGGCGCTCACCATGGTCCAGATCTCCGCCCCGTCCTTGCGGCGGAACTTGAAGTCGTGGACCTCCTTGATGCCGTGCTTCCGGCGCTCGACGTTCCGCCGGGCGATCGCGCGCTCATGCTCGTTCATGAAGTCGAAGAGGGAAGCGCCCATCATGTCTTCGACCGAATAGCCCAGCATCCGCGCCATCTCCGCGTTGACGAAGGTCGTCTTGTTGTCGGCATCGAGGAGCCAGACCCCCTCCAGGCTCGTCTCGATCAGGCGGCGGTACCGCTCCTCGCTCTCCCGCAGCCGCTGCTCAGCTTGCTTCTTCGCCGTGATGTCCTCGCACACCACCAGGACCACCGTGCGATCGTCGCTCCCCTGGACGCTCCGCGCCACCTCCCGCACCCACAGCACGCCCCCCTCCTTGCGAAGCTTCCGGAACTCCTGGAACGAGAGCGTGCAGGACTCGGCGCCGCAGTCCCGGATCTGCTGGCGCAGGCGATCCCGGTCCTCCGGATGGGTGATGGAGAGGATCGAGCGGCCTTCCAGCTCCTCGACCGCATAGCCCAGCTGGGCGGCCCCTATCCGGTTGATGGCCAGGACGGTCGATTCCGCGTCGATGACGAAGTAGATGGAGGGGCTTTCCTCGTAAAGCGCCTTGTAGGCAAGCGGATCATGCGCCGCGAGGGCCTCGGTGAGACTGTCCTTCCTGGCTGCCGGCATGACGACCTTCCTGCCTGACATGGAAACGTGGCGGCGACTCCATCCGTCACCATACCCTGACCCGGGACGGAGCGCAGCAGGTGAGAGTGCCAATTCCGGCGCATGCCCCCCGAGTCGACCTCACTGAGCAGCCGGGCCTCTGGCTCCACGGTCGCCCGATGAGGCATGATGGAGCCTCACGACTCCATGCGCCCCTCCGATCGGGAGCTCGATCGACGGGGCGTCCCCCACAGCAAAGGACGCAGACGCCATGACCTCCTACGGCATGTCCAAGGACGAGATCATCCACCAGGTCTCCCGGATCCTCGAGGAACAGCTGCTCGGCACCCTCACGGAGGCCGACCTGAACTCGCCCCAGCTCATCATCAAGCTGACGGGCGTGTTGCTGGGCTCCGTCGCGTCGATCGTCGAGCAGAACAACGCCAAGCTGATCCACGACCTGCTCGAGGCGGGACTCCTCAAGTCGAACGCCGAGTAACCCCCTCCGCGACCGTTGATCGAAATGCCCTAAAACGTTTGAAGGCTTGGCCTTGCCATAACGAGGGCTTACCTGGTTAGAATAGAGGCTCGCAAAACGAGCGCTTGCCGCTTGTTTCTGCCCTGAGCTTGTCGTCTCGATTGGATCGGACGCAGACAACACCCGGTACGGGGCCGAGGCCCGGCGCCTGGGCGCTCAGGTACGCCCCATCCAACTCGTCCGCATCACGACCCTGGAGGTAGACCCATGCGCTGTTCCGCCCTTGCCGTACTCCTGGCCCTGAGCCTCGCCGGCTGTGCCGCCACGCAATCCAAGATGAAGAAGTCGTCGGAGGAGGCCCCCATGCCGGCTCCGACCGCGTCGGTCCGCGCCCTCGAAGCGACGCCGGCTCCCGTCGCCACTCCGGCTCCGGCGGCCACCAAGGCCCCGTCGCCCAAGCCGACGGTCAAGCCGACGGTCAAGCCGACGGTCAAGCCGGCTACCCGCAAGTAGCCAACCCTATTCAAGAGCCCGCCGGCTGGCCGGCGGGCTTTTTCGATGGATTAGCCCCGGATGGACGCCACGACTAGCCATCGATTCCATATCAAGGGATCGGGGTATAGGGTGCTGTGGTGTCCGTTTAACACTTGCCTGATGCACCGGGAGGTGGCCTTGTCCGTCCGAACCTCAGCCCTCGCCATGACCCTGGCCCTGTTCAGCTTGATGACCGGCTGCACCAACCTGCCGTTCCTGAAGGGGGCCCTCTCGGCCTCTCCGACTCCCGCCGCCAGCGAGGACCCGGCGTCGAGCTCCGCGGAGCCGGAGAGTCAGGTGATCGAGGGGCACGTCGGCAATGGGACGCCGGGTCCCACCGCGCCCATGGCGGCCATCGTGCACATCGCGGGCATGGCCTTCGCCCCCAGCCAGGTGACGATCGGCCAGGGGGGAACCGTCACGTTCATCAACGACGACAGCATGCCCCATTCGGTCGTCCCCCGCACGGGCGCCCAGTTCACGGGATCGGATCCCATGGGCCAGGGCCAGCAGGTCACCATCACCTTCCCTCAGACGGGCGATCAGCCCTATGCCTGTGGCTTCCACCCGAGCATGGAGGGCACGGTCACGGTCCAGGCCCCGTAGGTCCCCGACCATGACCGCCCTCAGGCCTGGCGTACTCCTCCTGACATTGCTGCTGGCCGCGTGCTCGGGCGGTGGCGATCGCCGCCCCAGCCCGGCAGCCAGCGTCCCCCGCTTGGCCCTCCAGAGCCCCGCCTTTTCAGCGGGCGGGGCGATTCCCGCCGCGTACACCTGCGACGGCCCCAACGTCTCCCCGCCCCTGAGGTGGTCGGGCGTGCCAGAGGGAGCCAAGAGCCTGGCACTGCTTGTCGAGGATCCCGATGCCCCCGGCAAGACGTGGAGCCACTGGGTGCTCTACAACCTGCCGCCGACCCAGACCGGGCTCGCCGAGGACGTGCCCACCCAGGAGGCGCTGCCGAACGATGCCCAGCAGGGGCACAACGACTTCGGGAAGGTCGGCTACGGGGGGCCCTGTCCCCCATCGGGCACGCATCACTACGTCTTCAAGCTCTACGCCTTGGATGCTCCCCTGAGCATCGGGGGAGTGGCGACCCGGGCGGACGTGCTGAGCGCCATGCAGGGGCATGTGCTGGCCGAGGGGGAGCTGACGGGCACGTACGGGCACTAACTCCTGCCGGCGGACTGCTCGTGGGTGGGCCCTAGGGCGTGAGGACCTTGAGGATGGCTCGGCTGTAATCGCTGCGGTAGATGCCCCGCGAAACGGCCAGCGGGCCCATGTTGTAGGCGACCAGGGTCCGGTGGGCGATCTCGCGGTTGGGCAGGCCACGGAAGGTCGCCCACATCCGGCTGCGGTACCAGCTGTAGAGGCGCGCGGCGAGGTCCAGGTTGATGTGGGGATCCCGCCAGGCGCCCGGTCCGTAGCCACGGTGCGAGAAATGGACGGGCATCACCTGACCCAAGCCGAGCGCCCCGGCGGGGCTGACCTCGCGCGGGTTGAAGTTCGATTCGTGCCAGATGATGCTCGCGAACAGCAGCGGGTGGATGTCGTATTTCTTGGCCTTGCTGCGAATGATCGGCGTGTAATACCGGGCCTTTTCCTTGGAAACCGCTGCGGGGTAAGTGCTCAGGCACTGTTGGTAGATGAAGCTTTCGACCGGATCAGCAGGGGTGTAGGAGAGCGCCGCGGCCATCGCTAGACTTGCCAACATGGGATACCTCCCTTCGGCCAGAGAAGACTTGCACCTTCTTGCTGCCAAGCGAGTTCGATGGTAGGCCCCACCCCCCTCAGGCTCCCTTGTCCCATTTCTCCAAACCGGGCTGTGCAGATCGACCGAACGGACGAGGGCGCGCATGCCAAACGGCCCGCCTTGCGGCGGGCCGTCGAGCCTGGGTCCAGCGACTTACTGGAAGATCTTGGCGTTGGCGTTGCCGACCAGGACGGGGCGCTGGTCGTAGCCGCCCTTCGAGAGGCCGGCGAGGATGCTCTTGTGCCACTGACCGTAGGTCTGGTTGGCACCACCCTTGGTGAAGGTGTCCAGGAGATAGTAGGTCAGAGCGCCGTTGTAGCGGCCGTTGATGTAGGCATCCGCCGAGGTCTGGTCATCCTCGCAGCCGGTGATGACGACGTACTGGCCGCCACGGACGCGGTTCTGATAGGCGTTCATCAGGGTCGAGTTGGCCTGCAGCGGGGTCGCGTTGGCGAGGTGCGCCGGCATGTTGAAGGCGCGGGGCTGGGTGGCCGAGAAGCCCTGGCTCATCTGATCGATCGAGCCCGAGTGGCAGGAATCCGAGACCATCAGGAAGCCGACGCCGGGCTTGAGCTGACCGAGGATGCTCTTGATCTCGTCATCGACGACGGCGTTCTGGAAGGTGCCGTTGGCGACCTTCAGGTCGGTGGGGCAGAGGATCTCGTCCTGGCCGTCCGGCTCGTCGCCGTTGGTGTCGTCCACCTGGGCGCCGTGGCCCGAGTAGTGGAAGTACAGGAAGTCACCCGGCTGAGCCGACTTCACCATGCTGCTGAGGCCCGAGAGGATGTTGGCGCGAGTGGCCTGCTTGTCGGTCAGGACCTTGATGTCCTTGAAGCCCTGGGGAGTGAGCATCTTGGACTGGACGTCCTGGATGTCGTTCACGCAACCGCGCAGGTTGTTGCCGGGCATCTGGTACTGGTTGATGCCGACCAGGAAGGCGTGCTTGGTGCCGGTGGCCTTGGCCCACACCGACGCCTCGCGATCCACCGAGACCGTGCTCACGGGACGGCCGCAACCGGCCAACACCGAGATCGCGAGAACCGACGTAACCACCCAAGCAATGCTCTTCACGCTGCTCTTCTCCTTGCTGCGGGGGAACTCCCCAAACGGTGACGGTTATAAAAATGAGAAGTAGACGGGGTTAAGACGGCGACCGGAAAGACAACCTTCCCTTAACCGTGAAACACAGAATAGTGGCTGAGGGGGTCGGCCTACAAGACGTAAAGCCAAGATTTAATCGAGGTTTATTGGCTCCAAATCGGCCTTTAACAAACCCAAAACAAAGGACTCAGGAACGTCCCCTCCAAAGCAAGGCAGAATGAGGACTTGGAGGCCCCGAACCGGGGACGATCGGGGGCCTGCGGACCCCCCGGTGGTGGCGTCGGGACTCCGCCCGGCGCTAGCGCCGGAGCGTCGATTGACTCCGCGGCGCGCTGTCCTATGCTGAGGCTGCGGGAATCCGCGAGGAGGGTGTGATGGCTGAGAAGCGTGAGCAAAAGCGCGACATGACGGTCCGTGAGGCGGGCCACAAGGGCGGCGAGCGCACCGCCGAGACCCACGGCCACGAGTTCTACTCCGAGATCGGCCACAAGGGCGGCGAGGTCGGAGGCAACGTGGTCAAGGAGAAGTATGGCCCCGAGTTCTACTCCGAGATTGGCCACAAGGGCGGCCAGCGGGTCAAGGAGCTCATCGAGGAAGGCAAGGAGACCGAGAACAAGTAGCCGGACCAAGCGGATAAGCCCCCCGGCGTCGCCGGGGGGCTACTGATAGACCCTCCCGTGGACCTTGAGGCGCTTGAGCCACAAGACCTCGCAGGAGCCGTCCCCCTGGTCCTCGCGCGACAACGAGGAGACCCACCAGCGCGTCTCACCGCCCCGCACCCCGTCCATGCGGACGAGCTCCCCGGACAGCTCGGCGACGTCTCCGGCGCGCAGCATCTGCGCCGCGGCCCGGAGGTTCGAGTTGGCGGGGATGAGGTGGGTGTTCGACGAGTTGGCCGCGATGACGTCATTGCCGAACGGGAAGTCCGGCCCGTACCGCCAGTAGTACCAGCGCCCGCTCTGGGACCACTGCACTTGCCGGTAACGGTCCTGCTCCACCAGCCGCCCCCAGACCATCGCGACGTCCCGAGGCGCGAAGCTCGCGTTCCAATCGAAGGTGTAGTCCTCGACGTGGACCACCACGCCGCGCAGGGTATAGCGGGCGAGCGGCGTTAGGGTCCAGTCGAAGCCATCCTGGCTCATGCGAACCGGTTCGGCCGCGGAGAGGGCCTCCTGAACCGGGGGGGCCGAGACGGGAATGGCTCCCGCATCGCCCCCCGAAGCGACGGGCCGAGGACGCATGGCGAACATGACGAGCAGCCCCAGCCCCAAGGCCCCACCCACGAGCACCGGCAAGGGGATGGCTCGGGTGGGACGGAGCTGGCTCCTGGCCTGGTGGATGGAAACCCGGCGACCGTTCATGTCCCACATGTTCCCCGGGAAGGACGGTTCCTCGCGAGCAGCCAAAGAGGAAGCCCGCCGGGTGTGCGACCGGCGGGCTTCTGGTTTCAGAGAGGTGAGGTGGTGCGCTCTTGATGCTCTTAGGATGCCATAGGAGGGCTCAGCGGACCGTCAGCACGGACACGGGAGTCCTGTGACCTTGCTATCGCTCGCTCGGTCGCTGAAACGGGCCGCCCCTTGCAGGGCGCCCTCAGACAGGAAAGGCCAGGAGCGCGACCAGGGTGTCCTCACACTCGCTGTCGATGTGCTGGACGAGTAGAGCGTGCTCCTGCGGCAACAGCTCGACGTCCCGGGCGTGGTCGTGGTGTCCCTGCTTGCAACGGCTGAACAGCGTCACGCGTGCCTCCTTTGGTCCGTGGTTTAAGGGGGGGGCGGATCGGGAAGTTTATACATAACTTCTTGAACAATTATTACCAATAACTAGCCTCCGGCGCAAGAGCTGAAGCTGATTTATTTTTCAGCTCGTTCGAGCCCCTGATTCCTGATGCCGACACGATGCGAAAGGCCCGCCGATCTGGAAGTCGGCGGGCCATGGTAATTTGAGCGCGATGACGCTAGCGAAGCTGGTAGACGAACCAGTAGACGGCCGCAAGACCGAGAAGCACCAAAAGGGCGAGCAAGAGGGCGATCGTGCGCGCCACCCAAGACGGCACGAGCACCTCGGTCTCGGGGTGCACCACCCAGTGGACCAAGCGCCCGTCGTTGTCACGGACCGGAAAGAAGCCCTGGACGTGGCCGTACCGGGGGTAGCGGCCGTGACGGCTGCGGATCACGACGGGACGCGTTCCCTCGGCGAAGAGGCGGGTGCCCTTCACGGTCGCGGGTGTGTCGAGCACGTGGTAGGGAAACCCGAGCCAGCGCGACTCCTCGGCGAAACGAAAGCGGGCTCCGGGGCGGAGGCGCTCGATGGAGACCCGGCGTGCCATCAGTCCCGCGCTTTGTCCTGATGCTTGTCGTGGATCTTGATGAACCGGCCCTGGGCGGTCGAGTCGCCGATGACGACCACCACGTTGCCGCTGGTGGCCCCCGCCGGCACGACGGCCGTGATCAGCGAGTCGCTCACCTGGGTCACCTTCATGGAGTCGTAGCCGTTGAACGAGACGAACAGGCCATCGTCGCGGCGCAGCTTGTGGAAATAGCCCTTGATCGTGACCTCGTCCCCGGGGGCAGGGGACTCGGGCTCGATGGACTCGATGACAGGCACGAGGCTCTGGCGCCCGACCTGAACCTCCCCGGCCGTGAGGCCGGTGGGGGCATCGCAAGCGCTCAAGGCGGCAATCACGATGGGGAGCATGGCCATGCGGAGCCACGCTTGTAAGCGAGTCGTCATAGGTTCGCAATCTCTGGTCAACGGTGGCTATTGGAGATTTCGACCGTCCCGAGGCATTTCTTTAGCGGAGTCGGCCTGGCGGTGGGAGCGGATGATGAGCCAGATTACCAGGTGCGCCCCGCCCAGCACGACGACGCCACTGACCACGGCGACCCAGAGGATGGAAGCCGGCATCGTGCTAGGGGCTCGTCTTGGGGAACGGATTGGCCGCCTTGATGTCCAGGCGGTTCTCACCGTTGAAGAGGACCTTGAGGGGGCCGCCATGCACCTCGGTGGCCTTCATGTGGTCGGCGACCTGGTAGAGCGGGTAGCCCATGATGTTCGACTGCTTGATGGTGCCGGGCTGGATCTTGTTGACGAACCACGCGGAAACCTCGGTGCAGTACAGCGCCTGCATGGTGGCCGGGGTGGCGGGGTCCGCGGCGAGCATGGTGCCGTCATAGGGCTTGCCCAGGAGCCCCTTCATCTCCTCGAGGGTTTGCTGGGCGACCTTGGGGTCCGCATCGAGCTCGAGGATGGCGATCGAGTTGCGCTTGGCGCGCACGGCGTACTGGCTCCAGTCCTCCTCGACCACTCCCTGCATGCGGTTGGGTTTGTTGTGGAGCAGCTTGTCCATCAACTGGCTGACCTTGCCGCCGAGGCCCTGGTACGCCTCGGGCTGATCGCTGGTCTGGGCGAGCGCCTGGGTGATCCGCACCGAGCCGTCCGGCTTGACGCCCGAGACGACGAAGGTATGGACCGTCTCCTTGCCGCCGCCCGAGATGCCGACCAGGACCTTGCCCGCGTCGGGCTTGAAGTTCGCGGCCATGATGGACCGCGCCTCCTCGATGGTCTTGGCGCTCAAGGGAGCGGCCACCGCTCCGACGGCCTCCTTGGCGGGACCGTTGAACTTGCGCTTGATCATGGGGCCTGTGAGGTTGCTGAGCGCCTCGTTGAGCTGGGGCGATCGCTCCAGGACGTCGTGCATCTTGGGGAGCGCCTTCTCGGCCACCCGCCGCGCCTCCTGCTTGAGGGCATTGCCCGGGCGGAGGTGGGTCAGGGCCTGGCGAGCGGTCGATTCGATCATGGGGCGCATCCTCCTCGTGGATCGGTCCTCGGGAGGGTTATCGGCGCAGGGTGTCAAAACCGAGTAAAGAACCTGTTAATCTTCGGCTAATCTTCGCCCCCATGCCGGCCGAGGCTTTGAAATCAGGCTTCCTGAGGTATGAGTATGCCGATCCCCTTCGGACCGGAGCCCCCATGCCCACCATTGTCCTGCTGCTGCTCTCCAACATCTTCATGACCTTCGCCTGGTACGGGCACCTCAAGTTCAAGCAGGCGCCCCTGCTCACGGTCATCCTCGTGAGCTGGCTCATCGCCTTCTTCGAGTACTGCCTCCAGGTCCCGGCCAACCGGCTCGGCTCGGGCGTCTTCTCCACCGCGCAGCTCAAGGTCATCCAGGAGGTCATCACCCTGGTGGTGTTCGCGGGCTTCTCGGTGCTGTACCTGGGCGAGCCGCTGCGCTGGAACTACCTGCTCGGCTTCCTGATGATGGTGGGGGCCGTCTTCTTCGTCTTCATGAAATAGCCCGGGCCAGGGTGCTAGAATCGTCCCAGCACCCCCCGACCGGAACGAGGCACGGATGACGACCCGACAGCAGATCATCGCCATGGGCGGCGGTGGCTTTTCCATGGAACCCGACAACCCGCGGCTCGATCGCTACGTGCTCGAGCAGACCGGCCAGGACCGTCCCAAGGTCTGCTTCTTGCCGACGGCGAGCTTCGACTCGCAGGACTACATCGACCGCTTCTACCATGCCTTCCGGCAGTTGCACTGCGAGCCCAGCCACCTGTCGCTCAAGTCCCCGAACGTGCCGGACGTCCATGAGCACCTGCTCGCGCAGGACGTCCTGTACGTGGGCGGCGGCGACCTCATGAACCTGCTGGATCAGTGGCACAAGCAACGCTTCGACCTGATCCTCAAGCAGGCCCTCGAGAAGGGCATCGTGCTCGCGGGGGTCGCCGCGGGCTCCATGTGCTGGTTCGAGGCTGGCATCGTCGAGTCGACCGAGGGCCAGTACGCTCCGGCCAAGGGGCTCGGCCTGCTCGCGGGCAGCAACTGCGTCCACTACCGCAGCGACGTCGCGCGCCGGGTCGCCTATCACCGCTACGTGCTGCGCGGGATCATGCCCGCCGGCGTCGGCGCCGATGACGGGGTGGCCCTGCACTACGTCGACGGCGCCCTCGCACGGGTCGTCAGCTCCCGGCCCGAGGCGCTCGCCTACCGGGTCGAGGCCCTCAAGAACACCCTGATCGAACGCGACCTCCCCGTCGACTACCTGGGATAGCCCGAAGCCGGGCCCGACGCATGGTTGCTTGCCGCGCACCCCTCCCGGGAGTGCTATAGTTCTGGGCGACCCACGTTCTGCATCCGGCGGCGGCCATGCGGGCCGTCCCTTCGGGAGGTGCCATGAGCCAGGCCGCTAGCCTCTGGTACAAGGACGCCATCTTCTACGAGGTCTCCCCCCGGACCTTCAAGGACGGCAACGGGGACGGCATGGGGGATTTCATCGGCCTGACGCAGTCCCTGGACTACATCGCCGAGCTCGGCGTCACGTGCATCTGGCTCCTGCCGATGTACCCCTCGCCCCTCAGGGACGACGGCTACGACATCTCGGACTACCTGAGCATCCACCCCCAGCTGGGCACGCTCGACGACTTCCGGCGCTTCATCGCCGAGGCCAAGAAGCGGGACCTGCGGGTCATCGCCGACCTGGTCCTCAACCACACCTCGGACCAGCACTACTGGTTCCAGGAGGCGCGCAAGGGCCCCGACAACCCCTACCACGACTACTACGTCTGGAGCGACGACATCACCAAGTACGGTGAGGCGCGCATCATCTTCACGGACACCGAGAAGTCCAACTGGGCCTGGGACGAGCAGGCCCAGCAGTTCTACTGGCACCGCTTCTACTCCAACCAGCCGGACCTCAACTACGACAACCCCAAGGTCCGCGAGGAGATGCTCCAGGTCTTCAAGTTCTGGATGGACATGGGCCTCGACGGCTTCCGGGTGGACGCCGTCCCGTACCTGTTCGAGCGCGAGGGCACCAACTGCGAAAACCTGCCCGAGACGCACACCTACCTCAAGGAGCTGCGGGCCTACATGGATCGCCACTACCCGGATGCCATCCTGCTGGGCGAGGCGAACCAGTGGCCCGCGGACGTGCTGCCCTACTTCGGCAAGGGCGACCAGTTCCACATGAGCTTCCACTTCCCGATCATGCCGCGGCTCTTCATGGCCATCCGGCAAGAGGACCGAGGCTCGCTCGAGTGGATCATCGACCAGACGCCGGACATCCCCGAGAACTGCCAGTGG
>DATNQJ010000360.1:0-2857 GCA_036704085.1 Stenomitos sp. | reverse complement strand
GATCAGGGCGCTCTTGGGCACGCGGACGTTCTCGAGGACCAGGTCGTAGGTCTCCGAGGTGCGCATGCCCATCTTGTGGGTCTTGCGGCCCAACGACAGGCCCGGGGTGCCCGCCTCGATGAGGAAGGCCGAGATGCCCTTGGCACCGGGCTCCGCCTGGTTCGTCCGGGCGAACAGCAGGAAGAGGCCCGCGCTCTTGGCGTTGGTGATCCACTGCTTGGTGCCGTTGAGGACGTAGTAGTCGCCGTCCTCCTCGGCCTTGGTGCGCAGCGCCGAGGCATCCGACCCGCAGCAGGGCTCGGTCAGGGCGAAGGCGCCGAGCAGCTCGCCCGAGCAAAGCTTGGCGAGGTACTTGGCCTTCTGCTCGTCGGTGCCGAAGTGCCAGACGGACATGGTGTGGGCCGAGACGTGGACCGAGTAGGCGCAGGCCAGGCCCGCGTCGGCCTTGGCCAGCTCCTCGACGACCGTGACGTAGTCGGTCACCGAGCCGCCGCCGCCCCCCAGCTCCTCGGGGATCGGCAGGCCCAGAAGGCCCAGCTCACCGAGCTTGCGGAAGGTGTCGACGGGGAAGTGGTCCTCGCGGTCCCACTGGGCGGAATGGGGCAGAATCTCGCGGCTCGCGAAGGTCTGCACCATCTCCTGGAGGGCGCGTTGCTGTTCGGAAAGCTCCAGCTCCATGGGGGGTCTCCTACTTGACGGCGACGGTCTTCTGGGCCGTCTCGGTGTAGTCATAGAAGCCCCGGCCCGTCTTGCGTCCCAGAAGGCCCGCCTGGACCATCTTGCGCAGCAGGGGCGCCGGCCGGTACTTCGAGTCGGAGAAGTCGTTGTAGAGGACTTCCATGATGAAGAGGCAGGTGTCGAGGCCGATGAAGTCGGCCAGGGTCAGGGGGCCCATGGGATGGTTCATCCCGAGCTTCATGACCGTGTCGATGTCTTCCTTGGTGGCGATGCCCTCGCCGAGGCAGAAGATGGCCTCGTTGATCATGGGCATGAGGATCCGGTTCGAGATGAAGCCGGGCGCGTCGTTGACGGTGACGGGCGTCTTGCCCAGGGCCTTGGCGGTCTCGAAGACGACCTGGTAGACCTCATCGGAGGTCACGAAGCCGCGGATGATCTCGACCAGCTGCATCACGGGCACCGGGTTCATGAAGTGCATGCCGATGAAGCGCTCGGGGTGGCTCACGCCGTTGGCGAGCTGCGTGATGGGCAGGCTCGAGGTGTTGGAGGCGAAGATGGCGTCCGGACGGCACAGCTCATCGACCTGCTTCCAGGTCTGGAGCTTGGTCTCGAGCTTCTCGACGATGGCTTCGATGACGAGATCGGCGTCGGCGATGTCCGCCAGGTTGGGCGTCCAGGTCAGGTGCGTCATGACCGAGTGCTTGTCGTCCTCGGTCAGCTTGCCCTTCTCGACCATTCGCGAGAGGTTCTTGTCGATGCCCTTGCGCGACTTCTCGAGCGAGGCGGGCACCACGTCGTAGACGAACGTCCGGTAGCCCTTCTGGGCGAAGACCTGGGCGATGCCCGATCCCATCTGACCGCCGCCGAGGACGGCCACCACGTTGATATTCATCGAGGCAAAATCCTTTCTCGCTAAATGCGTTCCAAAATGACGGCGTCGCCCTGGGCGGCACCCGAGCAGATGGCGGCCACGCCGTAGCGGGCGCCCCGGCGGTTGAGCTCGTGGGCGAGGCTGGCGACAATGCGGGCGCCCGAAGCGCCAATGGGGTGGCCGAGCGCGATGGCGCCGCCGTTGACGTTGGTGCGCTCGCGCAGCGAGGCAAGCTTGCCCTGGTCGCCCTCGGCGAGGATCTCGGTCGAGCGCAGGGTCACGGCCGCGAAGGCCTCGTTGATCTCGAAGAGGTCCATCTGGTCGAGCGCGAGGCCCGTCTTGGCGAGCGCCTTCTGGATGGCGAGACCGGGCACCGTCGAGAGGTACTGGGGCTCCAGGCCGACCTTGGCGTGGCCGACGATGGCAGCCAGCGGCTTGAGGCCGAGTGCGTGCGCCTTGCGCTCGGTCATGACGACCAGCGCGGCCGCGCCGTCGCTGATGCCGGGGGCGTTGCCCGCGGTGATGACGCCGTCCTTGGTGAAGGCGGGCTTGAGCTTGGCGAGGGTCTCGACGTTCGAGTCCGGGCGGATGCTCTCGTCCTGGTCGAAGGTGACCGGGGGCTTGTTCTTGCCGACGGGCACCTCGACACCCACGATCTCGGGGGCGAAGCGGCCCGAGGTGGTCGCGGCGTGCGCGAGCTGGTGGCTGCGCGCGGACCAGGCGTCCATCTCCTCGCGGCTCTGGCCGAACTCGGCGGCGGTGGTGTCGCCGTGCACGCCCATCGCGACGTGGTGGAAGGCGCAGGTGAGGCCGTCGTGCATCATGCCGTCGAGGATCTCGCCGTGGCCCATTCGGTAACCGCCGCGGGCCTTCTTGAGCATGTAGGGCGCGTTGGTCATGCTCTCCATGCCGCCCGCGACGAAGATCTCGCCGTCTTCGACCTTCGCGAGCTGATCGGCGAGGGTGACGGCGCGCATGCCGGAGGCGCAGACCTTGTTGATGGTCAAGGAGGCGACGTGCGCCGGGACGCCGGCCTTCATGGCCGCCTGACGCGACGGGATCTGGCCGACGCCCGCCTGCAGGACGATGCCCATCAGGACGTTGTCGACGGTTTCGGGCGCCACCCCGGCGCGGGACAGGGCTTCGCGGATGACCAGCGCGCCGAGCTCGGGCGCGGTGAAGTTGCTCAGGCTGCCGCTCAGCTTCCCGAAGGGAGTGCGGGCGGTGCTGACGATGACGGTGCGTTCCATCCAGTGAACCTCATTGTTCGAAACGAGCCGGGCAGGCTCGGACAAAACCAGCAATGGC
>DATNQJ010000359.1:0-4102 GCA_036704085.1 Stenomitos sp. | reverse complement strand
GCTCCGTGCAGGCTCACCTCGACGGCGTGGTCCACCTGGACGTCGAGCAGGGACTCCACCACGGCCTTGGTGCGGTCGATGCCGCCGATGGCGTGCGCGGCGTTGATCTTCTCGGTGCCGTAGCCCGGGATGAGGACCTGGGTGTCGCGCGGGATGGAGAGGACGTGCAGGCTGTGCTTAGTGGGGCGGACCGTCACGAGCATGATGGTGTCGGTACGCGCCCGCTCGTTGCGGATCCGGTGGCCGCGGCCGTCGTAGTTGTCGTCGACGCCGACCAGCAGGATGTTGGCGGGCTTGTTCAGGTTCGAGCCACCGCCAAACAGGCCGCTAGCCGTCGGGAGCAAGTGGCGACCGGCGACTCCAGCGAGGGCCCCTAGGGAGCCCATCAGCAGGCTAGCAACGACGAGGAGGGATTGGCGGCGGCGGCGATAGATCGCTTCGCGCCGGGCGCGGGACGGGGCTTTGGCCATTGATGCAGCGTGCCATCCTTTGATTGGTAGCGTTATGGGCTGATTGTATCATGTGGGGAAGGATGCGGGTTTTAGGCGTCATAACACTTAAGAATTGCGAATTTCACGAGATTCGTTGACAACCACAACCCGTCTTTGGTAGATTCTTAAACGTTCGCGGTGAGCGAACAACGAATCATTCCGCGTTAGCTCAGTCGGTAGAGCGGGTGACTGTTAATCACTAGGTCGCTGGTTCGAGTCCAGCACGCGGAGCTCAGGTCAGAAGGGTCTCGGAGAAATCCGGGGCCCTTTATTTGTTGTCACTAGGCATTGATCCTTTTGTACTCCCGGCATCAGCGAAATTAATGCCAAGTTGCGCACACGCGGCGTGTCGCACGTCAGGTCAGAAGCGAAGGCGCTGTGCAATCCGACTGGTACACCTGAATACCTCCGCCTCAAACGCTCCCCCCCTTACCGGGAACTTGAAAAGCGCGATGGTGCAACCCAGGCGAGCACGCGCGCGGAGGGTTCGGGCCTACCCGGTAGATTGAGCCGGACCAACGAAGGATGCGCAGAAAACAGGTGAGACCGGAATTCGAAAGGGCCCCAGCGATCCATCTCCGCTCGGAGTTGGGCCAACGCGCTCGGCACCACGGCCCAGCGCAACAGCGGATAAGGCGGATCGGTCCGGACGTGCTGGGCTTTCTGATCGGGGCTTACCGCCTTCAAGAAATCCGGCCCATAGACGAGGCCGGAGGCGGGGATCGGATAGGCAGGGCCCACCACGGTGGCCTGAACTCCAGCCGCCACCAAGGCTTCCAAGAGCTGCAGCGACGCACCATAACAAGTGTCGAGGATGACCAAACGTGGATGAAAGCCCGCAACGCACTCTGCAACCCTCTCAGCCGGCACTCCGAGCCAATAAGGAGGAACCCCCTCCCCCGAGACGATCACCGTATCCGCTTGCGCCCCCGAACGCATGTAGCCTTCGATGGGGTACAAGCGCATCGCCGACGCGGGCAGCTGCGGCAAGAGCTCTGGGGTGCGACGCGAGCACAGCACGGCCACCTGGCCGACCTTCGGGGCCCCTGAGGTGGCCGCCGTCGGTGCCGTGCGATCGCCCTGCGCCGTCAAGAGTCCCGTCGTCTCCCGGCTGCTCCGGGAGAGTAGGCGACCATCGCGATCGATGAACGCGGCGCAGCCGCCCTGCGCCGAGCGCATCAGCGGCAACCCCGTCTCGACGGCACGCAGGACGTCCACGCCCAGCAAGTTGGCCTGGCCGAGCTCCGAACTGGCCCCCTCGGCCTCCACCGTCGAGACGACGAGCAAGGAAGCTCCAGCGCGCTTGGCCGCTGCGGCCAGCGAACGATCCATGGCTTCGAGGCAGATCAAGACTCCCAGCCGTCGGCCCTCCACCTCGAGCAGCGGCGGCACCGAACCTGCAGCGTAAGGAGTGGCCCCTGCCAGCATGGCTCCCCAGGCGGGTGTTTCCGTCAAGGGAAACAAGTGAGACTTGGCTCTGACACCCAAGACTCGCCCGCCGGGCGCGAGGGCGGCGATCGCGTTCATGAGCCCCCGACGGCTTGACGTCTGGACGCCCAAGAGGTGATGAAGGCCTTTGGACCTGAGAGGCGGGGGGATCACCTCCCGAAAGCTGGCTCCCTCGTCCAGCGCAGGCCCTCGCTCCAACGTGAGCTCCGGCCAGACGAGCAGGCGAAGGTCGGAGGATACGGCGCCTACTGGCTGCTTGATCGATTGAAGGTGAACGGCGGCGATGCCCTCGAAAGCCTTGGGACCGAGTCCCCGCAGAGGCGGCATGAGCGCAAAACTCAAGCCCCCCAAGACCAGTAGAACCAGGGCGACCCTGGGCCTGCCTTCTTCCCCCGTGCGCCAAGCATCGAAAGCACCACCGAGCACCTCGGCCAGCGCCGTCGCCGTCACAAGCGCCACGAGCAGGGCAGCATGCCATCCCCACGCGGCGACGGCTCGTAAAACCCAAGGATTCTGCCACTGGGAGTAAAGCCAAGCACCATGATCCACGCCCGTCAGGGCCCGATGAGCGGCCTCACCGAGGATCCATGCTGCCGGGAGCCATAGCCAGAGGGGAAGGCTCGGGCGTCGCGTCATCCGCCACGCCCCGTACAACACGGCGATCTGCGGCCCGAGCCAGACGAGGGCCAAGAGCGGCACGAGCGGCCAAGACCTGGAAAGACCGCCGGGGAGATAGGCGTCGATGAACGCAAACTGCCAAGGATGGCCTGCAAAATCGGAGATCGTGACGAAGAGGGCCAGGCCCAAGAGGTGAGCGCGGGGGGATGCCTTGCCCCTTGAAGCCAGAGCGAGCGTGAGGATGCCCAACCATGCCGCTCCCCACCCTCCGGGCCGCCAGGCGAGACTCATTGAGCACGCGGCCAGGATATAACCGCCCAGCACCGCCAGGGACGCCGAGCGGAGTCGAAGCGGCAGGCCGGCTAGTCGATGAACGGGAACGTCGGGAACCACGGCGCCTGACCGGGTGCTAGGGGGGCGACGCGGGCTTGGCTAGCCTCTCGAGGGATTGAATGGTCGTCGCCCCGAGACGGCCCTGGATGAGGACGCGCAGCATGTCCGCCACGGGATCCTGGAAGGCGACCTGCGTCGGCACCCCTGCAATCAAGCGGTATCCATTACCGGCGGTGCCATCGAGAGAACGGTTGCTCTGGTCTCCGGAGAAGCGAGTGTCGTCCGTGTTGCATGGGTACTTGCCACGGGTGGCGGGCAGCGGCGAACGGGCTCGACGGGCGAAGATCACGGCGAGCATATGGGTGCTCGTCGCCTTCACGACCTTGTCGGCCGCCATCAGGCGTGCGGCGGCTCGGGCATTGCTGGCAACCTGCCCATTCACCAGCATCGTGTCGTCCGGGTTCAGTCGAAACGTCAAGGTGCCGGCATGGTTGTGCAGGGTCAGCTGATCATGCATCTGGTTGAACTCTACCACCAGCTGATTGCCCGATGTCTGGTCCTCGATGAGGCAACGATCCGCGGCATCCCCCATGACCGGGAAGTCCTCGTAGTGGAGGTTGACCTGGTGCCCCTTGGCTAGGATCTTGGACTTCATTTCCTTTGGCATCGGATCGACGTAGGGCGTGCCCTCGCCGGCCTCCCACAGATCGTCGTCATCCGCATCCACGAGGTAATCGGGCTCGTCGTCCGGATCGTCGTCCGCTGCCGGATCGATGGTGGGCGCCGCCTCATCCGGGTCGGCCACGTCGTCTGCGAGGTCTGCGGCATCGTCCGCCACGTCGGTGGGCAGCTCGCCGAGCTCCGGGAGCGGCGTCTCGGTCCCGCCCTGCACCATGCGGAACAGCCGATAGGCCTGCGAAACTCCCTGCTGGCTGGGCAGCATGACCCGCACCGTCATATCCATCAGCTCCTTGGCCCCCGGATCCGTCGTATTGTTGGTGATCACGGCGTCGACGATCTCGAAGGGCTCGGCGGGCTCCAGGGTCCAGTAGCTGGCAATCTTCTTGGTGCTCCCCCGCGCTGGATCGTCGATGGGGCGAGCCACGCGCCCAGAGTTCAGCACCCGGGACTGAAGCACGGCGACCACCTTCGACAGGGTTGAGGGGGGTGATGAAGGGCTCTGCGGCGCGCCTTGACACGCGACGAGCGCG
>DATNQJ010000358.1:0-9295 GCA_036704085.1 Stenomitos sp. | reverse complement strand
ACACACCCGGCGGGCTTCCTCTATGGACACGGCGATTCGAAAACGAGGCCTCGGAACGCCTACAAGGGAGCGCCGGCGAACTCCTCACGGGTCGTTCCAAAGTGACAGTGCGGAATGCCGGCACGCTCGCCGCACGGCCCCAGGAATCGGGCATGGACCCGGCTGGCCACGCCCTGGGACGGCAGATTGTCGAGACCCATGAACGAGATCACGCGATCGCAGGCCGTGTTCGCAAAGGCCCAGGCCAGGCAGGCACGCGCCGCCTCAGTGGCATACCCCTTGCCGTGGTGAGCCGGGATGACGTGGTAGCCGATCTCGATCTCCTCCCGACCCTCGAGGAGCTGCCGCGTGGGGCCGCAGTCCCCGATGACCTCCCCGGTTTCCTTGAGCACGACCGTCCAGAGCCCGAAACCGTCCTGCCGGTAGCGCTCCTGGTTACGACTCACCCAGCCCTCGACCCCTTGCCGGGTAAAGGGCGCGGGATAGAAGCGCATGGCCTGGGGATCCCCCAGGACGGCCAGGAGGGGGTCGACGTCCGCGGAGTTCATCTCGCGCAGGATCAAACGGTCTGTTTCGATGATAGGTTGCATGAACCGCATGGTAGCAGGAATCCCGAGGGTCGGAGCTACCAAGCAGACGTCAGGAGGGTCACAATCGGAGCGTGCGCATGCCCATCGTCCCATCTGCCGGCATGTGGCATCCTAAGAGCATCAAGAGCGCACCACCTCACCTCTCTGAAACCAAGAAGCCCGCCGGACACACACCCGGCGGGCCTCTGCTTATTCTTTAGACGGCGGCGACCGGCTCCTCTAGCTTGGATACCGCCTGTTTTGCGAACAGCCGGACCATGTTGGCGAGGGCTACCACCAACAGGAAGGCACCCAGGAAGAAGGCAATGCCGGGCAATCGAACCGGAGCCGAGGGAGCGGTGAACACGGCGAACAGTTGATTGGCGACGAGGGGACCGACGATCCCCGTGAGGCTCATGAGGCTGGTCAAGGTACCCTGCACGGCCCCTTGCTCCGTGGGATCGACCTGGCGCGTGATGAGGGCCTGGGTCGCCGGCCCCGCGATCCCCGCCACGCTCGATCCGATCACGATGGCCACCATCATCCAGCCCTGGGTCGCCAGGCCGAAGAGCAGCATCGACAGGGCGAACCAGGCTAGCCCCATCAGGATGGCCCGCTGCTCGCCGAGCCGCGGCAGCAGGACCCGGATCAAGCCTCCCTGGACCACGACCGCGCAGATCCCCACCAAGGCGAGTGAGGCTCCGTTCTGCACGGGCGACCAGTGGAACCGCAGGCTCGTGAACAGGACCCAGTTGCTCTGCTGGCACTGCTGCGCGAGGCCGACCAGGAGCAGGGTCCCCGTCATGGCCCGGAGAATCGGATACTTCCGGAGCATGGGAACGAACGAGAGGGGATTCGCCTTGCTCCAGACGAACGCCCGCCGGTTCTCGACCCGATGCGACTCCGGAAGGACGATCAGGCCATAGAGGAAGTTGAGCAGCGCCACGGCCGCGGAAACATAGAAGGGCACCCGCAGGCCGAAATGGCCGAGGACCCCGCCCAGCGCGGGACCGATGATGAAGCCGATGCCAAACGCCGCCCCCAGCATTCCGAAATTCTGGGCCCGGGTCTCCGGCGTGCTTACATCCGCCAGGTAAGCCGAAGCGACCGTCATGCTGGCGCCCGCCAAGCCGCCCAGGAACCGCGCGGCATACAGCCACCCGAGGCTGGGCGCCAACGCCGCCATGAGGTAAGCGAGCGCCGCCCCCAGCGTCGAAACGAGCAACACGGGCTTGCGCCCGAAGCGATCGGACAGGGCTCCGAGGGTGGGGGCGCAGAGAAACTGCATCAGGGTGTAGAGGGCGATGAGGGAGCCGTAGTAGCGCGAGGCGCTCGACAAGTCGCCGCCGACGAGGTGCGCGATCAGCTGCGGCGTGATGGGGATGAGGATCCCCATGCCCACGATGTCGAGCAGCAACGTGACGAAGATGAAGAGCATCCCGGCGCTCTTGGGGGGCTTGGACATGATGGCGTCTCCTGACGAAAGGAAGCGAGGAACACTCCAATATTACCCGGGTAAAATACCGGTGTCAATAATACCCGGGTAAAATACCCCTGAGCTTCGAGAGCAAGCGGCCGTTAGCAAGCGCACATCCCCTCCGTGCCGGAGCGCGCAGTCACCCGGGTGGACATGTGGCATCCTGAGAGCATCAAGAGCGCACCACCTCACCTCTCTGAAACCAGAAAGCCCGCCGGTCACACACCCGGCGGGCTTCCTCTATTGGGGAAGGGGCGCTTAGGACGCCTTCTTCATCTCGGCCTCGAGCTTGGCCATGATGTGCTCGAGGGTCTGCTTGTCGGCGTACTCGTTGACCGCGAAGTTGCCGTCCTCGGCGCGGTAGGTCTGGTGCAGGCCGTTCTGCTTCTTGTACTCGATGACCGCCGACTGGGTGGCCTGGTCGAACTGGCCGTTGGGGGTAACCTTGAAGCCCCACTTCTGGAGCACGGTCTGCAGGTCGTTGATCGCCTGGGTCTGGTTGCTGCCGGGGCCAAGGGCACCGTCGGTCTGGTACTGCTTCACCTCGTTGAGGAACGCCTGGACGTTCTCGGCCGAGTTCTGGATGTGGTACTGCTGCGCGATGGCGGCGTAGTTGGGCTGACCAGCGGTGGGCTGAACGGGCTGACCAGAAACCGGCTGAACGGGCTGCGGCTGGGGAGCCGGCTGCACGGGCTGCGGCTGAGGAGCCGGCTGAACGGGCTGCGCCTGGGTCATCATCGCCTGAAGCTTCTGCATGATGAGCTGCAGGGTCTGGGTCTCGGCGTACTCGTTGACCGCGAAGTTGCCGTCGGCCGAGCGGTAGGTCTGGTGGAGGCCGTTGGCCTGCTTGAAGGCCATCACCGCCTGAGCCGTCGCCTGGTCGTAGACACCCGTCTGGGGCAGCTGGAAGCCGAGGCGAGCGAGAGCACCCTGCAGGTCGCGGATGGCACCCTGGTTGTTGCTGCCGGGGCCAAGGGCACCCTGGGTCTGATAGGTCTGAACCTCAGCCAGGAAGGTCTGAACGTTCTGGGTGTTGTTCTGGAGGTTGTACTGCTGAGCGATCGCCGTGTAGTTGGGCTGCGCAGGCTGCGTGGGCTGGGTGGGCTGCGGCTGGGGAGCCGGCTGAGGGGCGGGCTGGGGAGCGGGCTGCTGGACCGGGGGCTGCTGGGTCACAATCGCCTGAAGCTTCTGCATGATGGCCTGCAGGGTCTGGGTCTCGGCGTACTCGTTGACGGCGAAGTTGCCATCCTTCGAGCGGTAGGTCTGGTGAAGGCCGTTGGCCTGCTTGAAGGCCATCACCGCCTGAGCCGTCGCCTGGTCGTAGACACCCGTCTGGGGCAGCTGGTAGCCGAGGCGAGCGAGAGCGCCCTGGAGGTCCGTGATGGCGCTCTGGTTGTTGCTGCCGGGGCCGAGGGCACCCTGGGTCTGGTAGGTCTGAACTTCGGCGAGGAAGGCCTGGACGTTCTCGGGGGTGGCGAGCAGGTTGTACTGGGTCGCGATCGCCTGCTGGCTGGGGTCGAGGGCCGGGGTGGTCGTCCCGGGAACCGTGGTGCCGGGGACGGTGGTGCCAGGGGTGGTCGTGGTGGGGGTGGTCCCGGTGTTGGTCGAGGCACCCTTGAACATGTTGGCGATCGCCCCGAAGAAGCTCTTCAGGAAGTTGACGACGCCGTTGAAGAGGTTGGCGAGCACGTTGGCCATCGGCTGCATGTTGGTCTGAGCCGGCTGGGCGGGCTGCTGGACGGTCGTCGGCGCGGTGACGGTCTGCACGCCGTCGGTCGGGCCACCGGCCTTGACCACCGGGCGCTGGGGAAGCCGGGTCTGAGGCACTCCACCAATGTTCATCGCTGCATCCTCCTTACGTCCACCCAAAGATTACCAACGGGACCTTGTGAAAGAGTTATAGGCAGCGGCGCGATCGATCCGATTAAGCCGGGGGTAAACCCTCCTGATCCTTGCGTTAAAGTTTGCGATCGACAAAGCCTCCCGATCGGACGATCGGGAGGCTTCAGGGGGTGGGGTGAGATTAGGCGACCAGGCTCGAGAGCTTCTGGAGCATCGCCTTGTCGGCGTACTCGTTGATGGCCCAGTTGCCATCGGCCGAGCGGTAGTTCTGGTGCAGGCCGTACTTCGACTTGAAGTCCATCACGGCCTTGGACGTGGCGGCATCCCACTGGCCGTTGGCGGCCACCTGGAAGCCGACCTTGGCGAGCGCCGTCTGGACTTCCTTGATCTCGTCCTGGTTGGGGTAGCCGGGACCGATGGCCTTGAAGCCCTGGGCATCCGGGGTCTGGTAGCCCTTCACCTCGGCGAGGAAGGCGTTGACGTTCTCTTCGGTCGCATAGAGGTTGTACTGAGTGGCGATCGCCTGCCAGTTGAGCGTGCCGTTGCCCGAGGACGGGGTGGTGGTAGGAGGCGTGGTCGTCGTGCTGCCGCCGTTCGCCTTCTCCTGCATCTTCTGGTAGGTCTGGTAGTCGAGGTACTCGTTGACCGCGAAGTTGCCGTCGGCGTTCTTGTAGGTCTGGTGGAGACCGTTGGCCTGCTTGAAGGCCTTGACCGCGGCCTGGGTCGGGGAATCGTACTGGCCGGTGACCTCGGCGGGATAGCCCCACGCCTTGAGGGCCGTCTGGATCTGCTTGATCGACTCGGTGTCGGGGCTGCCGGGGCCGAGGGTCTGGAAGCCGCCGGGGCCGGGGGTCGCGTAGCCCTGGACCTCGGTCACGAAGGCGTCGACGTTCTCCTTGGTCGGCAACAGGCCGTACTGCTGGGCGAGCTTGAGGGTGTTGTCGTCGACCGGCGCCGGAGTCGGCTGCGTGTCGCCCTTCTTGAAGATCTTGTTGAAGAGGCCGACGAAGAAGCTGCCGACCGACTTCAGGAAGTTCATGACCGTGTCCAGGATGCTCGCGGCATCGAGGCCACCTCCCGCCTGCACCACGGGCTTCGACTGAGGACGGGCAGCGATCGCCGAGCTATCAGCAGCCGGGGCAGCAGTTGCCGCCTGGGCGTTCGCCTGAGGGCGATAGCGATAGGGCGAGTTCGAGACGCCGGAAATCATGGCCGTCCTCCTTCACAGTCGAGGTCTCCGCGATCGTTATCCGGAGCCGTACGACCGACCTTGTCCAAAAACCGTTAAGGCAGAGGAAAGTCTCGATTAACTTTGCAGGAAGGCCCTAGCTGGGCCGGAACAGCGCCCCGGTGATCCGGTTCAAGAGGGCCCGCGGCACGAAGGCAGCGCCTCGCGCGGTCAGGGCGTTCATGGCCCCGGTGATCCGCACGACCTCGCCGTGACGGATGGCCTGCATGCCCTCCTCGACCACCTGCTCGGCCGTCATCCAGCGCGCATAGTTCAGGGCCTTGGTCTTGAGGCTCGCCGACTCGCTGAACTCGGTGGTGGTGGGCCCGGGGCAGAGGGCCACCACCTTCACGCCCCGATCCCGCACCTCCTCGGCGATCCCCTCGGAGAAGGAGAGGACGTAGGCCTTGGTGGCCGCGTAGGCCGCGAAGTAGGGCATGGGCTGGAAGGCCGCCGTCGAGGCGACGTTGAGGACCACACCCGATCTCCGCTCCAGCATGGCGGGCAGGAAGAGGCGCGTCAGCTTGGTCAGGACCGTCACGTTGAGCGTGACCATCCGCTCGAGGGTCTGGGGGTCGTTCTTCTCGAGCGCCCCGTGCAGGCCAACTCCCGCGTTGTTGATGAGGTTGTCCACCGCGAGGCCCCGCTTCTGGACTTCCTCGAAGAGCTCATCCGCCGCGCTCGCCCGCGCCAGATCCATGGAGATCACGTGCACCACGCCCCCGTGCGCGGCCTGCAACTGCTCGGCATGGGCCTCGAGCTCCGCCTGGCGGCGGGCCACGATGATCAGATCGTGGCCTTCCTTGGCGAAGCGATCCGCGAAGGCCTTTCCAATGCCGCTCGAGGCGCCGGTGATGAGGGTCAGGGGGCGGGACATCGTTTCCTCCACTTCCGTACCAAGTTGCCTGCACCGTACGCTTCTTTATAAACGATTTCGCATCGCATGTCCCCTCGCCGACGCCGTCCCCTCGCCGCGTTCCCGAATCGACCGGGAGCATGGGCTTGTGATCCGCTTCAGACGGACCATTGGCCTATATGACCCACCTGAGTTAAGATGGGGGGATGCCGCATCAGCGCCGTCACCAAGGCACTCGACTCGCCGTCACCAGCAGGGCCCTCGCCGTGGCGATCGCCCTGAGCGCCCTCATGGGCGCCCCGGCCCGGGCCGGCACGCTGTTCGATCCGCAGATTCCGTGGCGGACCCTCGAGACCCCGCACTTCCGGGTGAACTACGACGCGCGCCAGGAGGCGATCGCCCAGCGCGCCGGCGTCTTCGCCGAGGAGGCCTACGCCAAGGTCACGCCCTTCCTCAAGAGCAAGCCGCCCCAGAAGGTGGACCTGACCCTCATCGACAACGAGGACACGGTCAACGGCTTCGCGTTCCCGTACCCGAGCAGCATGATGTACATCTACCTGACGACGCCGAATCAGGACATGCTATCGGGCCGCTACGAGAGCTGGCTCAAGCAGATCATCACCCACGAGTTCACCCACGTGGCGCAGTTCGAGGCCAACGGGGGCCTCACCGACCTCATCAACCGCGTCTTCGGACGTGCCCTCTACCCCAACCTCTTCCAGCCGGTCTTCCTCATCGAGGGGCTCGCCGTGACCACCGAGTCGCGCTTCACCCAGGGCGGCCGCGCCAAGGAAGGCGACTTCGACATGATCCTCCGCTCGGCGGCCGCAGCGGACCAGCTCCTCAGCATCGACCAGGCGACGGGCTGGAGCAGCCTGACGGAGTGGCCGGGCGGATCGAGCACCTACATCTACGGCAGCTACTTCTACCAGTACCTCATCGAGCACTACGGCGCGGACGTCCCGGGGCGCATCTCGCACGAGTACGGCGCCTTCCCGTGGCTCGGGATCAACCAGGCCATCGGCCGGGTCCTGCCCGGCAAGACCGCCTACGCCCTCTGGGACGAGCTGAAGGCCTACCTCAAGGAGCGCGCGACCCGACAGATCGCCGCCATCCGGGAGCATCCGGTGACGGCGAGCGATCGCCTCACCACCTCGGGCTTCGAGCACCACCACCCCATGTGGACCGCGGACGGCAAGCTCCTCTACGCCGAGTACACGCCCAACCAGTCCCCCTCCTTGATGCTCGACTCGCTGGACGGCAAGCCGGCGCGACGCCTCTTCGGCAAGCTCTACACGGGCTCGTACACCCTTTCCCAGGGCCGCTTCCTGTACCTCTCGGCCGGCGGCGAGGTTGGCAACTACAACGTCTATGACGACGTCTATCGCTACGACCTCAAGACCAAGAAGGTTCACCAGCTCACCGAGGCCAAGCGCGCGAGCGATCCGGCGGTCTCTCCGGACGGCAAGCACTTCATCGCCACCCTCAACGGCGGCGGGACCACCAACCTGGCTCTCTTCGACACGGGCGGCGCCTTGCAGGCCCAGCTCACCCACCATGAGGATGGCACCCAGTACTCGGGCACCGTCTGGTCCCCTCAGGGCGACCTGGTCGCCACCTCCGCCTGGCGGAACGGCTCGCGGGACCTGTACGTGTTCCGGCCCGGCGAGACCCAGCCGGAGCCCCTGTGGCGGGACAGCGCCATCGACATCGACCCGCAGTGGTCGCCGGACGGCAAGTGCCTATACTTCGCCTCCGACCGCTCGGGCGGGGTCTTCAACGTCTTTGCCTACCGCCTTGCCGACAAGAAGCTCTTCCAGGTCACCAACGTGCTCGGCGCGGCCGTGGAGCCCGCCATCTCGCCCGACGGCAAGCGCCTGGCGTTTGCGAGCTACTCGTCCGACGGCTGGGACATCCACGCCATGCCCCTAGATCCTGCGACCTGGCGCGAGGTGCCAATCACGGCGGCCACGGTGTACGAGCCGGTTTCGGGCGCGCCCATGGCGGCCCCGGCGGTGCCCGAGCACGAGGAGTTGCCGGCGATCGGCAACCCGTTCCCGAGCCATGGCTACAACGCGTGGCCGTCCTTCGCTCCGAAGAACTGGGCGCCGGTGAGCTACATCGACGAGAGCAGCTACATGGTGGGCGTCAACTCGATCGCCCAGGACGTGTTGATGCAGCACTATGCCTTCATCAACGCGGGCTGGGGCTTCGGAGGCAATCGCCCGTACTACTCGCTGTACTACCAGAACGACCAGTTGCCGCCGAGCCTCACCGTCTCCCTGAGCGATCTGCCGACCTCCTACGCCGTCTCCCGTCGCCAGCCGGGCCAGCAGCGCGAGAACTACGATCTCTGGCAGCGTCAGATCGGCGGATCGGTCTCGGCCACCTTCCCCAGCCTTCCGAGCAAGCTGCTCGGCACCTACTGGATCACGGGGCCGTCCCTGACGGTGGGTTACAGCTGGCTGACGATCGGCGATCTCGGGATCCGCAACAGTGGCTCGGTAGAGGCCTTGCGCCCGACGCCGGACGATGTGAACGCTCTCAAGGGGAAGCCGCAACCGGGCCAGATCAACAGCATGGTCTTGCGGTACCAGTACGCGGACAACTACCGCTCCAAGTTCGCAGTCAGCCCGGAGTACGGCTCGGCCTTCGGGCTGGAGTACGAGAAGGCGGGATCATGGTTCGGGGGCACGACGTCCTTCGATCGGATCTCGGGGGATTTCCGGCGCTACATCGGTTTGCCCTGGAAGCACCATGTCCTCGCGGTCCGGACGGCGGCGGGCGCCAACCTCGGCAAGTCGGACGGGGACTTCTACCTGGGGGGCACCACCTCGACCAACCTCTTGACCACGGTCGACCGGCGGTACGTAGGGGGCGTCGCCTCCGAGCCGCTACGCGGCTATTCGCGGGGCTTGCTCTCGGGCAACCGCATGGCCCTGGGTAGCCTGGAGTACCGGTTCCCCATCGCCGAGATCCAGCACGGTCCGGGCACCCTGCCCTTCTGGGTGAGCCGCGTGTCGGGAGCGGTGTTCACGGAGGCGGGGCTGGTCGGCACCGATCGCATGGGCACCGACCCGCACGTGGGCGTGGGCGCAGAGGCGCGAACGGTCCTCGAGGTCATGAACGTGCCGACCGAGCTACGCCTCGGTCTCGCCCGCGGGACGCATCCGACGGATGGCGTGACGCAGGGCTACCTGGAACTCGGCATCAGCTTCTAAGGGGCAATTCCCATGATGCGGGCGATGCGGGCATAGCCTGCCCACTTCCCCTAACGCACGCTCGTTCGGAGTGCTCCCGCCCCCCGGTGGGGCGGGTCGGGG
>DATNQJ010000357.1:0-3215 GCA_036704085.1 Stenomitos sp. | reverse complement strand
ACCAGATCAACCCGCGCCTGGTCCGCGGCCTCGACTACTACACCCGGACGGTCTTCGAGGTGGTGGCCGAGTCGGGACTGGGCAGCCAGGACACGGTCTGCGCCGGCGGCCGCTACGACAAGCTGGTCGAGGAGCTGGGCGGCCCCCCCACCCCGGCGGTCGGCTGGGCCTTCGGCGAGGAGCGCCTCTCCATCCTGCTCGCGGACAGGACGCCCGCGGATCACGTGGAGCTGTACGTGGCGGCCATGGGGGAGGCTGCCGAGGTGGCGGGCTTCAAGCTCGCCCACGACCTGCGGCATGCCCTCGACCTGCGCGTCGAGGTCGGCTTCGGCGCTCGCAAGCTCAAGAAGCAGCTCGAGCAGGCGGACCGCCTCGCGGCCGAGTGGCTCCTCATCCTCGGGGACGAGGAGCTCGAGGCGGGCGAGGTCCAGCTCAAGCGGTCGAGCACGCGCGAGAGCATCCGGGTGCCCATCGCCGCCGCGGCCATCGCCGAGGCGATCGCCCGGGCCGGGGCCGCCGTCCCCGCTCCCTGACCCCTCACCGACCACGGGGAGCCCTCCGGGGCTCCCTTTTTCTTGTCGAGAATTTAGGCCTCTCTTTACCTGTGGCTCGCAAGATCCCCCGGGTGGAGCGAGACAACCTCCTAACAGCTGCTGAACGTGGAGGTGTCCATGCGTATCGCTCCCCAGACCCTGGCCCAACAGACCGTACGGAGGGCCGCTCAAGTCGAACGGACGGCCCTCTCGGCGGCCGCGACCAAGGCGAGCGCGGTGGCGCAGGCCGAGGTGCGCTCCGCCGCCTCGATCGGCGTCAAGGAGCGACTGGCGGACGCGGGCTCCGCGACGCTCATCTGGCTCGGCGATCGCAGCCCCGGCCTCACGGAAGTCGGCCACAAGGTCTACGGCTACATGACCCGCTCCCTCGACGGGCCGCCCCTGCAGAAGGTGGGGAAGCTGAGCGAGAGCCTGTTGCGCGGCGCCCAGCCCACCGAGGCCGGCTTCGCGGAGCTCGCCCAGCAGGGGGTCAAGACCGTCATCAACCTGCGGCCCGAAAACAACGTCGAGAAAGACCTGGTGGAGAAGCTCGGCATGAAGGCCGTGTTCCTGCCCTTGCCGCCGCTCGATGCGCCCACGCACGCCGACACCCTCGCCTTTCTGAAGACGGCCCTCGACCCCGCGAACGGCAAGGTCTTCTTCCACTGCTATCACGGCGTCGATCGCACGGGCACCATGGCCGCCGCCGTCCGGATTGCCCGCGACGGCTGGTCGGCGGACCAGGCGATCGCTGAGCTGCGCTCCTTCGGCTTCCATGAGGGTGGCCAGAAGGCGAAGCTCCGCTACATCCAGGAGTTCGAGACCTTCTGGCAGGGGCTTCCCGCAGCCCAGAAGGCCGATGTCTTGCACCAGCCGCTCGAGTCCCTCAAGCCGCGGCTGAAGACGCCGTTGACGGCGTGATTTGGCCACCTAAAACAGGCAAGCCCTGATATAATCTGAGCAACGACACCATGAGGGCATGCGCCCTCCCGTTTGAGGAGTTGTTCGGATGAAGAAGTTTGCGATCGTGGTCGCGGCCCTCGCGCTCAGCCTCACGGCCACCCAGGCCTTCGCCTGCGGCGACGACAAGGCAGCCTGCAAGGTTTCCTGCGAGACCAAGGTGAAGGCCGGCGGCGGCAAGGCCGCCAAGCCTGCGCCCAAGGCGGCTGCCAAGAAGGAAGCCTGCATGCTCTCGACCAAGTTTGAGGTCATGGGCATGGAGTGCCAGAGCTGCGCGGACAAGGTTACCAAGGAGCTCAAGGCCGTCAAGGGCGTCGAGGCCGTCTCGGTCGACTTCGAGAAGGGCCAGGCGTCGGTGGATTACTGCTCGCACGAGCTGAAGGACACCAAGGCCCTCATCGAGGCGGTCCAGAAGGCCGGCTTCGAGGCCAAGCTCGCCGCCGAGGCCCCCAAGGCCGAGGCTCCCAAGACCGCGGCCCCCAAGGTCCTCAATTAGCCCTCGCCTCGCTCCGAAACGCCCCCGACGCTGGCCGTCGGGGGCGTTTCCTGCTTCAGGCGAGCTGGGTCAGCTGGGGGTCGCCGATGAGCTGGGGGGAGTAGACCTTGACGGCATCGCGCTTGCCCCGGACGTACAGGTTGCCCTGTTCCGCGAAGTCGAAGGCGTCCTTGGCTCGCTGGTAGGTGGCTTCAGACACCAGGATCGTGCTGTTCAGCTGCTTGTTGAGCCCCTCGATCCGGCTCGCCACGTTCACGGTGTCGCCCATGGCGGTGTACTCCAGGCGATCGCGCGACCCCACGTTGCCGATGATCGCATGGCCCGTGGCGATCCCGATGCCGATGGAGAGCTCCGGCAGGCCGTTGACCGCCTGCTCGCAATTGAACAGCTCGAGGGCCTGCACGATGGCAAGGGCTGCCTGCACGGCATCCTCGGCATGCCGGGGGCTCTTCTCCGGGGCGCCGAACAGGGCCATCAGACCGTCGCCAATGAACTTGTTGACGTGCCCGCCGTGGTTCCGGACGCATGAGACGAGCAGCTCGAAGTAGCGGTTCATCATGGCGACGAGCGCTTCGGCCTCCAGTTGCTCGGAGAGGGCCGTGAACCCGCGGATGTCGGCGAAGAGTACCGTGAGATCGCGGGTCTCGCCGCCCAGGGAGAGCGGGCCGGTCACGGCCTTGCGGGCGATCTCCGGCGAGACGTAGCGGCCGAACGCCTCTTGCAGGTGCATGCGCTCGCGCAGGCCGCCCGCCATGTCGTTGAAGCGCTCGGCCAGAATCCCCAGGTTGTCGCCGATTTCGATCGGCACGCGGACCGACAGGTTGCCCTCGTGGACCTGTTGCAGGGCCTTGAGGACCGTCTCGAATCGCTCGCCGACGATGCGCCGGGACAGCAGGGCCAAGGTTCCCAGCATGCCGAGGCTCGAGACGAGAAAGAACGCATCCAGGCGCACGAGCCGCAGCATGCCGTCCGCGCGGGAGTCCGCTACCGCCAGGGTCCGATAGGTGAGGGCCGCGAGGACCACGAGCGTGTAGGCCCAGAGCATGCCCACGACCGTGAGGCGCCTGGCGAGGGTCCTGGTGCGGGCGATCCGGTAGAGGCTCAGTCCTCCATGCGGAAACAGCAGGCGAATGGCGGGCCGCAGGATCTCCTCGCTGGCCAGCGTGCACATGGTTCCCATCAAGGGAGCGATCAGGAGGCCGGCCAGATACATCTCGGGCCAGGCA
>DATNQJ010000356.1:0-2329 GCA_036704085.1 Stenomitos sp. | reverse complement strand
ACCTCGAGGACCGCGGCCTGTTCTTCATCAAGCCGCAGACCAAGGTCTATGCGGGCATGATCGTCGGCGAGCACAACCGCCCGACGGACCTCGAGATCAACGTCTGCAAGGCGAAGAAGGTGACCAACATGCGCTCGGCGGGCGGCGAGGAGCTGGTGCGCCTCACGCCTCCGGTCGAGATGACCCTCGAGCGGGCCATGGAGTACATCAACGACGACGAGCTGGTCGAGGTGACCCCGCAGTCGGTCCGCCTGCGCAAGCAGAAGGTCCGTCGCTAGGTTCGACGCGTGCGAAGCGGCCCCCCGGCTTGCCGGGGGGCCGCTTCATTTACATCCAGGAGTGCATGAGGTCCGTGAGCTTGCGATCCACGGCGTGAAGCGTATCGCGGATCGGTTCGGGCAGCCTGCGGACCACCTCGCGGACCTTGCTCGGCTGCTGCAGGAGGTGGTCGTCCTTCAGCTCGGGACGCGCCGTCAGGTCCACCAGGTAGACCTTGCCGTCGGTCTGGTAGTTCGTCGAAAGGGACCGATCGTCCTCGGGGCTGCGCTCTCCCTTGGCGATGTGCCAGTCGCCGACCTCGCCGCTCGCGAGCAGGTCGGCCATGACCATGTCGCGCTCCGGGTCCACGTGATGGTCGGTCTCGTGGTTGCCCTTGCGGTCCTTGAAGTCGATGTGGATGCCCGTGTCGCGGGTGGCTGCCACCTCCCAGACCGGACGGCCCTGGGCGTCGGTCTTGCCCGTGTCGAAGACGCGCAGGTGATCGCGGGCCATGTTGTGCTGGTTGTTCTTGTTGAAGGCCATGGCGTAGCGCTTGCCGTCCAGGAACATGTCGCTGACCGGTGAGCTCTCGTAATCGTAGTCGAAGACCTTGTGGACGGGCGTGATCTTGTTGAGCATCGTGTAGGCGGTCTTGAGGCCGCTCAATGTGTCCACGTTGTCCGCCTGCGACCAGCCCGTCCTCTCCAGTGCGTTGACGATCTCGGCCTTGGTGCCCGTCAGCACCAGGTTCACCGGCTCATGGGGCTGGCCTGCCTCGTTGGTGATGGGCCGCTGGGGGTAGGTCTTGCCGACCGAGCGTTGCTCCGCGGCCACCTTCTCGGCCAGCGGAAGCGGGGTGTAAGCGGGCATCTGGGGCACGCTGTCGAAGCGATCGGGCAAGAGTCGATCGACGTCCTGCTTGACCTCGGCGACGACCTCTTGCTTCAGGTGCCCGACGGCCCTCATGCCCTGCTTGACCGTCGGAAGGGGGTTCAGGTCGGAAATGTCCATGGACGCCTCGCTGGGGGAACGTTAAGACCATGCAAGGGATCTTATGCCCTCAAAACGAGGGAACAGACGCCGCCTAACGAACACTTAATAACGGGCGCGGCTCCGTGTAGAATCGAGGCGTTCGGCGCGGAGGTCGGCATGCCCGAGACGAGCCTGTTTGCGGATCTGACGATTGCCCTGGTGGCGGCCCTCTTGGGAGGCTTGATCGCCACGCGCCTGCGGCTGCCCGTGATCCTCGGCTACCTCGTGAGCGGGGTCCTCATCGGCCCGCACGGACTGGCATGGATCCGCGACTCGGCGCAGATCGATCGCCTGGCCCTGATCGGCGTCGTGTTCCTGATGTTCGCCCTCGGCGTCGAGTTCTCCCTGGCAGACCTCAAGCCCGTGTGGCGGGTCTCCCTGTTGGGTGGGACGTTCCAGATCCTGGCCACCATCCTGATCGTGACGGTGGGGCTGTATGCCTTCGGCCTGTCGATCCCGTCGGACGTCGCCATCGGGTGCGTGCTGTCGCTCTCCTCGACGGCCTTGGTGATGCGGCTCCTGACCGACCGCGGGGACGTGGACGCGGCCTACGGCCGGGTCCTGACCGGCATCCTGATTGTCCAGGACCTCGCCGTCTTGCCCATGGTGCTCGTGATCCCGGGGCTGTCGGGAACGGGGATCGCCTCCTACGGCTTCGTGCGGGACCTGGCGCTGGGCCTGGCGTTCGTGGCGGTGGCCCTCGGCTTCGGGGCGCGGATCGTGCCGCGGGTCATGGCCTTCATCGCGTCCATGGGCAGCAAGGAGCTGTTCTTCCTGACGGTGCTCGCCATGGGGTTCGGGCTTTCGTTGATTGCCCAGGCCTTCGGCGTCAGCACTGCCATCGGGGCCTTCCTCGCCGGGTTGGTCATCAGCGAGTCGCCGCACAGCAAGCAGGCCCTGGCCGAGATCCTGCCGCTGAGGGGCCTCTTTGCGACCGTGTTCTTCGTGTCCCTCGGCATGCTCTTCGATCCGCACCTGGCCCTCTCGAACGCCCCGGCGATCCTCTGGCTCATCCTCTCGATTGTCGTGGGCAAGACCC